>CAJZGT010000108.1 GCA_916048145.1 uncultured Streptococcus sp. | reverse complement strand
GTAAGGGCTGGACCAAGTATCTTTCCATTAGTGTTCTTTGGTGGTTGGCCTTTGGCTTCATTTATCAGTCTATTGGTACTAATCGTCCCTATCGTGATTCAATCACAGATGCGACCAATGGGGTAGGGCAAATCCTCATGACAGCTGTTTACCGTGAACAGTGGATATTCTGGGCAGCTATTAATGTCTTTTCAATCTATCTCTGGTGGGGAGAAAGCCTGCAAATTCAAGGGAAATACTTGATTTATCTCATTAACAGTCTAGTTGGTTGGTACCAGTGGAGCAAGACTGCTAAGTTACCTAACTAAGAAGAGATGTTTAAAAGTGCTGTTTTGAGTTTTCGGTTAAAACAGATATAGTTGATAATCAAGGATTGTATATTATGAAAAAGAGGATCGGCGTGTTCTCTTTTGTTGTTGAAAAGATAAAAAACTCAGTAACCAAGAAATAAGGCAACTGAGCTCTACTCTGTATTCAATTTTTAGGAATGAGAAGGTCTAGATAAAATTGGACAACTTCCTGGTCTGTAAAGTCTTGCCCTCTTTTGAGCCACCAGGTCAATGTCTCGATAAAGTTGGACATGACTAAGTGTTGGAGGTAAGAAGTAGGCAGACTTGGGTGAGCTTTTTTCAACTTATCAGCTAGCACGGAATAGACATGGTGTTCTAGCTCTTTATGGAGTTGACGGAGGAAGTAGTCATTTTTTGAAAATAGTAGACTGGTGATATGGTCTTGGTTTTTTTGAAAGTGAAGAAAGAGATGGGAGAGATAATCCTCGATTGAAATGGATTGCTCTCTTTCAAAGAGGTGATGGAAGAGGCCGCGGCAAAGTTCGTCCAGAAGTAGTTCCTTACTCTCATAGTGACAGTAAAAGGTGGATCGTCCCACATCTGCGAGATCAATGATATCCTGAACTGTAGTGGCTTCGTAACCCGTATCGTTTAAAAGTTGTAGAAAAGCTTGATAGATGGCTTTTTTTGTTTTGCTGATACGGCGGTCAATGGTAGTCATATGGACACTTGAGGCAAATTGTTCAGAACTGAATAAAGCTGACGTTTTGCTTCTATCCTTTCTTTGAGTTTTAGTGGATAATGAACAAGGTATTCATAAATCTATTATAACAAAGGAATGAGAAAGATGAAGGCAAAATATACTGTTTGGGTAGCTTTTTTCTTAAATTTAAGCTATGCTATTGTTGAGTTTATCGCAGGAGGAATCTTCGGTTCAAGTGCTGTTCTTGCTGATTCTATCCATGACTTGGGAGATGCTATAGCAATCGGCATATCGGCCTTTTTAGAAACAATCTCAAATAGAGAAGAAGATAGGCAATACACCTTGGGTTACAAGCGATTTAGTCTTTTAGGGGCCCTAGTGACTGCTGTGATTCTTATCACAGGATCCATTCTAGTGATCTTGGAAAATATAACTAAACTTTTGAATCCACAGCCCGTTAATGACGAAGGCGTCCTCTGGCTAGGAATCATTGCAGTCAGTATCAATGTGCTAGCTAGTCTAGTAGTTCGTAAGGGAAAGACAAAGAACGAGTCAATTCTGAGCCTGCACTTTTTGGAAGATACTCTAGGTTGGTTGGCTGTCATTCTAATGGCGATTATCCTCCGATTTACAGATTGGTATATCCTTGATCCGCTCTTATCGCTTGTCATTTCCATCTTCATTCTAACAAAAGCTATTCCTCGATTTTGGAGCGCACTCAAGATTTTCCTGGATGCTGTGCCAGAAGGACTAGAGACAGGTGATTTGGAGAAGGATTTGGAGGCTCTGACAAATGTCAAAAGTGTCAATCAACTTAGCATTTGGTCCATGGATGGTCTAGAAAATAATGCTATTATCCATATCTGTTTAGAGGATTGGGAGGAGATGACGGAAACAAAGAATCAAGTACGTCAGCTCTTAGAAGAAAGAGGTGTGCAGAATATTACTATCGAAGTGGACACCAGTCAAAGCAATCATGCGCAACATAAGCGAAAGGTAACAGCCTTAGGGCAATCCCATGGGCATCAACACTAGAAAAAGCGGCTGAGACAAAACTCAATTTCAAGAGAAAATGAAGTAAATCTTCATACAAAAAAACGTATAGTATCAAGGGTTTTCAATGTCTGATACTATGCGCTTTTTGCTTTTAAAGACTTTTTTTCCAGTTTCTTTGGTATCATATTTGAAAGACGCTTTCCCCAACCTCTTTCTTTGATTGATGAAAAGGTATGCTAATAAGAGAACTGATAATGATAAAAAATTTTTCGATTAGACGCAAAATGCTTGACTTGGAGTCAACTCAAAATTATATAATAAGATAAGTGAGTTAGAATAGCTTAAATTCAGTGAATGAGAGGAGGTTAGTGTATGAATATTAAATCTGCTAGTGACTTGTTGGGAATTTCAGCGGATACGATTCGGTACTATGAACGGGTTGGTCTTGTGCCACCGATTACTCGAACTGCAACTGGAATTCGTGATTTTCAAGATCATGATATTGAAGCTCTGGAATTTATTAAGTGTTTTCGTTCGGCAGGTGTCTCTGTAGATAGTTTAGTTGACTATATGTCTCTCTACCAAAAGGGGGATGAAACGCGAGAGAAAAGGCTTGGTATTTTAGAAGAGGAAAAGAAAAAATTAGAGGAGCGCTTGTCTCAGTTACAGGTGGCTTTAAATCGCTTAAATCTCAAAATTAAACTTTACAAGGAAGGAAAAATTTAAATGAAATCAGCAGTATATACAAAGGCAGGTCAGGTTGGTCTTGCTACAATTGAACGTCCGCAAATTATAGACGCAGATGATGCGATTATTCGTGTAGTTCGTGCGTGCGTTTGCGGATCGGATCTATGGAGGTACCGTAATCCAGAAACGAAAGCTGGACACAAAAATAGTGGACACGAAGCGATTGGGATTGTCGAAGAAACTGGGGAATCCATTACGACGGTGAAACCAGGTGACTTTGTCATTGTCCCTTTTACCCATGGATGTGGTGAATGTGATGCCTGTCTTGCTGGCTTTGACGGTTCTTGCGATAATCATATTGGTAATAACTTGGGAGGCGATTTTCAGGCGGAATATATTCGTTTTCACTATGCAAACTGGGCGCTGGTTAAAATCCCTGGACAACCTTCTGACTACACAGAAGGTATGCTAAAGTCCCTCTTGACTCTTGCAGATGTTATGCCGACAGGCTATCATGCGGCGCGTGTTGCTAATGTTCAAAAAGGGGATAAGGTTGTGGTCATTGGTGATGGTGCTGTAGGTCAATGTGCTGTCATCGCGGCGAAGATGCGTGGTGCGTCGCAAATTATCCTTATGAGTCGTCATGAAGATCGTCAAAAGATGGCTCTGGAGTTGGGTGCGACAGCTTTTGTAGCTGAGCGAGGTCAAGAAGGTATTGCCAAGGTGCGTGAAATTCTCAGTGGCGGAGCGGACGCAGCACTTGAATGTGTTGGTACGGAGGCTGCTGTAGAACAGGCGCTAGGCGTTCTTCATAATGGAGGGCGCATGGGCTTTGTTGGTGTACCGCACTATAATAATCGTGCTCTTGGTTCGACATTTATGCAAAATATCTCTGTAGCAGGTGGGGCAGCTTCTGCTACAACATATGATAAGCAATTTTTACTAAAAGCTGTTCTGGATGGTGATATCAATCCAGGTCGCGTCTTTACTTCAAGTTATAAATTGGAAGATATCGACCAGGCTTATAAAGACATGGATGAACGTAAGACCATTAAGTCTATGATTGTGATAGACTAAAAAAGAAAATCCTAATGGAGATTTGAGACTCTCTATTAGGATTTTTTGTCATGTTTAATTTGTGGAGTTATGGCAGAGTACTCTCTCTCAGAGTCAGTCTGGTTCCCAGCATGGTCAGGCTAGGGATTTTGCGACCGTGGAGTACTTCCTTATTAAGAATATCCATACCTGCCCGGCCCATTTCTTCGGTATAGACGGTGATGCTGGAGAGGGGAGGATAGACTTGCTTGGTCAGGCTGGTGTCGTTAAAGGAAATGAGGCTGACACGGTCTGGCAGGCTGATTCCAGCTTCTTGGAGCGCACGGAGAGCACCGATGGATAAACTATCGCTAGCTGCAAAAAATGCTGGCGGGAGTTGGTCTCCCAAGCTCTGAATGGCCTCCTTCATCAAGTCATAGCCAGACTGGGCAGTAAATCTTCCTTGAAAGACCAGTTCATCATGATAGATTCCCTTTGCTTGACTGTAGTTCTTAAAATTTTCAAGTCGCTTATCCTGGATGATTTCTTCTTGGTCAGTTGTTTCTTCAAGACCTGTTAGAATTCCGATGCGATTCAACCCTTGGCTGAGGAAATAATCGACGACCTGTTTCATGGCAGTGTAAAAGTCCGTGATAATACAGGTGTGTCCTAGTGAAAGAGTATCACTATCTAGAAAGACAAGAGGCTTTTGGTATTCCTCAAAGGCAGAAATCTGAGCTCGGCTAAATTTTCCGATGCAGAGAATCCCAATCA
>CAJZGT010000107.1 GCA_916048145.1 uncultured Streptococcus sp. | reverse complement strand
CCCTCGATTTGTTTCAGACCTGCGACGATTTCGATAGGCAGGCTTTCGGCGCAATCGCAGGCAGTATCGGTGAAGGTCATGACAATCTTACAGAGACCTGTTTCATCCAGATTGATTTCATAAATCAAGCCCAGATTGTACACATCCAATTCCACATCTGTATCAAAAACCTTCTCTAGTTTTTCGATAATTTGGTCTTGTAAAGCCAAAGCGCGGTCATTGATTTTGATATCGTCTCTCATTACAGTCCCTCCACGTGATAAATATCCTCTATTTTCTCATAATTCTGACAATTTGGCAAGTTTTTGATGAATTTTCTGAAAAAATATGATAATATAAAGAAAATGCTGAATCAAGGGGAAGCCTATGGAGAAGATTGGAAAAGTCTTCAGACAATTACGAGAGTCAAGAAATATCTCGCTGAGACAAGCAACTGGGGGACAATTTTCGCCGTCTATGTTATCTCGATTTGAAACAGGTCAGAGTGAGCTTTCGGTGGAAAAGTTTCTATTTGCCCTAGAAAATATATCTGCCAGTGTAGAGGAAATCCTCTTTCTGGCGAGAGGTTTTCAGTATGATACAGATTCTGAGTTGAGAAAAGAAATCATAGATGTCTTGGATCCAAAGAATATAGCACCTCTCGAGGATTTGTATCGCAAGGAGTATCAAAAACATGCCCATTCTCAAAACAAACAGAAACATATTCTAAATGCCATTATTATCAAGTCTTATATGAAGAGAATGGATGATACGGTAGAGTTAACGGCAGAGGAAGGGAAAGTTCTTCATGATTATTTGTTTTCTACCGAGATTTGGGGAATCTATGAACTCAATTTATTTTCAGTCAGTTCACCATTTCTATCTGTTTCTCTTTTCACTAGATATGTACGAGAAATGGTACGTAAATCTGATTTTCTAATGGAAATGTCTGGTAATCGAAACCTGTTTCACACTATACTATTGAATGGCTTTTTAGCCAGCATTGAGTGTGAAGAATTTACCAATGCCTCTTATTTTAAACGTGTTATCGAAGAGCATTTCTACAATGAAAATGAAACCTATTTCCGAATGGTCTATTTGTGGGCGGAAGGTCTCCTTGATAGCAAGCAAGGTAGAGTCAAGGAAGGCCAGAAAAAGATGGAGAATGCTGTCCGTATTTTTGAGATGCTCGGCTGTAATAAATCTGCTGAATACTATAGAAAAACTCCCGATTGTTGAATATTTGCAAACTAAGAAAATTATTTGAAATTTGAAGCGATAGAACTGTTGGGCTCTCTCGTGTCACTGGAGAAATCCTATTGTTTCTTTTTGCTCATTTTATTTGTTGCATATATTCAAAAGTTTTTCCTCTAAAATTTCTAAGTGCTATACTATAGTCATACTTCACATAAAACTTCGAACAAGAAGGGAGATTATCTATGAAACTATTGTTTAGAAATCAAGCTTATCGACTCTTGACTTTGTCACGCTTCTTCAATGCTTTTGGTGCTTCGATTTTCAACCTGGTATTTATCGTCTATGCATCGACCTTGCCACAAGCCTCCTTTGCTGTTGCTATGGCGAATATTGTCATGATTATTCCGACTCTCTTTACAGTTTTTGTAGGGATTCGGGCAGATTACACGAGGGACAAGGTCAAATGGATGGTCTATAGCGGTTTGTTTCAGGCGGTTTTATTTTTTCTAGCAGCCCTAGTTGTTCAGCAAGCTAGTCTCTTTGCCTTTTCTAGCCTGTGTTTAATCAATGTCATTAGTGATGTCATCAGTGATTTTGCTGGTGGCTTGCGCATGCCTCTTATTAAGGAAAAAGTAGCTGAAGAGGATCTGATGGAGGCTTATTCTTTTTCCCAGTTTATCACATATATTTCAGCTATTGGTGGTCAAGCTTTTGGAGTCTGGCTCTTAGGTCTATCGGTCAACAATTTTTCCCTCGTTGCGGGAATCAATGCCTGTTTCTTCCTAGTATCAGCCTCTGTTCTCTTTTTAGGAAAAAGCAAATTGAGCCTGTCAATGTCATCTATTGATGGTGAAAACCTAAAAAATGAGAAGCTTTCTATCAAAGACCAGTTCCTAACGATTTATCGAAATTTACGCCTCGTTTTTCTTAAAGGTGGACAGAAAAACTTTGGTTTTATGCTCTTTGCTGTCTTGCTTATCAATGCCTTGGGTGGCGCTTTGGGTGGAATTTATAATATCTTCTTTTTGAGCCATTCTCTTCTGGACTTTTCTTACACAGAGGCATTATTTATCAGTCAATTCTGTGCTTTGTTAGCAATCATCATCAGTAGCCTTACAGGCAATGATTATTTTGGGAAGCAGTCCTTGCCTAGATTGATGATGTGGGCTACCGTAGGACTCAGTCTAATTGGTCTGGCTAACTTATTCAATCAAGTCGTACTTGGTTTACTATTTCTCTTTTTAACTCTGTATGTGTCTGCTAAAGTTCAACCAAAGATTAGTGCTATGCTCATGAAAAATCTAGCTCCAGAGGTTTTAGCTCGTACCAGTAATTTTTTAGGTTTATTGTTTACCTTATCCATACCTGTGGGAACAGCTTGTTTTTCACTTGTAGCTGTATGGAATATACAGTTGACTTGGATGCTATTTGTTGGTCTTTCCTTGATAGCTATTCTTTTGACAGGTCTTAATCTCAAAAATGATATCTAATACTCTTCGAAAATCTCTTCAAACCACGTCAGTGTCGCCTTACCGTACTCAAGTACAGCTTGCGGCTAACTTCCTAGTTTGCTTTTTGATTTTCATTGAGTATAAATCCTAATTTTTTTCTCACTGTTTTAATCCCTCTATTTATGGTAAAATAAGACTATTAAGTTTAAAGAGGATTCCCTATGAAATTACAAAAACCAAAAGGAACGCAGGATATCTTGCCTGCTGAGTCTGCCAAGTGGCAGTACGTTGAGGGCTTTGCCCGTGAAATTTTCAAGCGCTATAACTATGCAGAAGTGCGCACGCCTATTTTTGAGCATTACGAGGTCATCAGTCGCTCTGTCGGAGATACAACGGATATCGTAACCAAGGAAATGTACGATTTCTATGACAAGGGTGACCGCCATATTACCCTCCGTCCAGAAGGAACTGCGCCCGTTGTCCGTTCCTATGTGGAAAATAAACTCTTCGCCCCAGAAGTGCAAAAGCCAAGTAAGTTCTACTACATGGGACCGATGTTCCGTTATGAGCGTCCGCAGGCAGGGCGTTTACGCCAGTTCCACCAGATTGGGGTTGAGTGTTTTGGCTCTAGCAATCCAGCTACCGATGTGGAAACAATCGCTATGGCAGCCCATTTCTTGAAAGAAATCGGCATCCAAGGTGTCAAATTACACCTCAACACTCTTGGAAATCCTGAGAGCCGTGCGGCCTACCGTCAAGCCTTAATTGACTATTTGACACCGCTCAAGGAGACTTTATCTAAGGATAGCCAACGTCGTTTGGAGGAAAACCCTCTTCGTGTCTTGGATTCTAAGGAAAAAGAAGACAAGGTGGCAGTGGAGAACGCGCCTTCTATCTTGGACTTCCTTGACGAAGAAAGTCAAGCTCATTTTGATGCTGTGCGTCAGATGTTGGAAAATCTTGGAGTAGACTATATCATCGATACCAATATGGTGCGTGGTCTGGACTACTACAACCACACCATTTTTGAGTTTATCACTGAGATTGAGGGCAATGACTTGACAGTCTGTGCGGGTGGTCGCTACGATGGTTTGGTTTCTTATTTTGGAGGCCCTGAAACTGCTGGATTTGGTTTTGGACTTGGTGTAGAGCGCCTACTTCTTATTCTTGAAAAGCAAGGTGTTGCCCTCCCTATCGAAAACGCCCTAGATGTCTATATCGCAGTCTTGGGCGAAGGGGTAAATATCAAGGCCTTGGAATTGGTACAGGCTCTTCGCCAACAAGGTTTCAAAGCAGAGCGTGATTACCTCAACCGTAAACTCAAAGCTCAGTTCAAGTCAGCCGATGTCTTTGCGGCTAAGACCCTCATCACCCTAGGAGAGAGTGAAGTCGAAAGCGGACAAGTGACGGTCAAGAACAATCAAACCCGAGAAGAAGTGCAAGTGTCGCTTGAGACTATCAGCCAAAACTTCTCAGAAATCTTTGAAAAACTAGGGTTTTAATAACAGAAAAACTGGTCAGAAAACTACTCTGACCTTTTTCTTTTGCAAAATGACAAAAATCATAAACTTTTTGACAAATATAATTGTCAAAAAGAAAAAGATGTGTTACAATGTAAGCAAGTTAAGAGAAAAGGAGAAAGGAATGCTTAAAAATCGTCTAAAAGAGCTTCGAGCTCGCGATGGTCTCAATCAAACCGACCTAGCCAAGCTGGCAGGGGTTTCCAGACAGACCGTTAGCCTACTAGAACGGGATGAGTACACCCCGTCCATTATCATTGCCCTCAAAATATCTCAAATTTTCAACGAAACAGTCGAATCGGTATTTCGCTTGGAGGAGGACGAGTGATGAACAAGTATAAAGTGAT
>CAJZGT010000106.1 GCA_916048145.1 uncultured Streptococcus sp. | reverse complement strand
ATGAAAAATGTTCTCTCTCAAGAAAAACGCATTGAAAAGACAGCTCAGTCCATGATCCAAAAACCACTTAAAGAAGAACACATTCAACTTTTCTTCTCAGATATACAGCCATTACCAGCTTCTAAAGTCTTAATCCAACTGGAAAAAGAAAATTTGTCCATTGGTGAGCGAGTTTTGACTCAAGGACTTCAACTAACTGTCCACGGACAAGAAAAAATCGGTATCATCGGCCCAAATGGTGTTGGTAAATCAACTCTGTTAACCAAGTTAAAGCAACTTATTAATGATAAAAGAGAGATTTCCCTTGGTTTTATGCCACAAGATTACCATAAAAAACTGCAATTGGATTTATCCCCAATCGCCTATCTCATCAAAACTGGGGAAAAAGAGGAACTGCAGAAAATCCAATCTCACTTAGCCAGTCTCAATTTCAGTTATCCAGAAATGCAGCATCAAATTCGCTCCTTATCTGGCGGACAACAGGGTAAACTCCTGCTTTTGGATTTAGTCTTGCGCAAACCAAACTTTCTCCTGCTAGATGAACCCACACGAAACTTTTCTCCAACTTCTCAACCTCAAATCAGAAAACTCTTTGCTACCTATCCAGGCGGTCTCATCACTGTTTCGCATGACCGTCGTTTCTTAAAAGAAGTCTGTTCGACCATCTATCGCTTGACAGAACACGGTTTAGAAGTAGTTAATTTAGAAGATTTATAAATTTGCAACATAGCAAAAATCCAGAGACGACCTCTGGATTCTTTTTTACATATGTTTCAAACGTTCAATCCGTTCTGAGATAGGTGGGTGGGTATAAAAGAGTTTTTGGAACCCTCCACCTTTCTTGGGATCATTGATATAAAGTGCACTGCTGGCATCATCTACAGGACGACTCATCGGTTTACTATTATCCAACTTACCTAGAGCATTAATCATCCCTTGAGGATTGCGCGTCAACTCGACACTGGAAGCATCAGCTAGGAATTCCCTCTGACGAGAAATAGCTAGTTGCACCAAAGTTGCAGCGAGAGGTGCCAGCACAATAGCTAGTAGGGAAACCACTAGCATAATGATTTCTAAGCCATTTCCGTCTCGATCATCGTCACTTCGTCTACGACCTGCTCCACCCCACCACATCATACGACCGGCCATACTAGAAAGCATGGTGATAGCACTAGCAAGGGCAACAGCAATAGTCGAAATACGGATATCGTAATTACGAATATGACTGACTTCATGTCCCATAACAGCTTCTAGCTCCTCGCGATTCATGATAGCTAGGAGACCTGACGTCGCAGCAACCGCCGCATTTTGAGGGTTAGAACCTGTCGCAAAGGCATTTAAGGCTGGATCATCAATGATGAAAACACGGGGCATAGGAATCTGAGCGACCATAGCCATATCTTCCACTACATGGTAGAGGTCTGGTGCCGTTTGCTCATCCACCTCACGTGCTCCATTCATGGACATGACAATCTCTGTTGATTGAAAAATCATGGACAAGGCATAGATAAGGCCGATAATCAGTGCGATAACCAAACCACCAAGCCCAGACCGCATAAAGAGGTAACCAACCGCATAGCCAACAAAAGCTAAGAGAAGGAAAAATACCAGCAACAAAATCCACGTTTTTCGTTTATTGCTTGCAATTTGATCAAACAACATCTTAGTCACCTAAACCGCTAAAATCAACTTTAGGAACTGCCTTTTCCTCTTCTGGTGTTTGAAGGAAATCTGCTGCTTTAAATCCAAACATTCCAGCGATAATATTGCTTGGGAAAGTTTCTAATTTTACATTGTAGTTGCTGACAACACTGTTATAGAGTTGACGAGAGTAAGAAATTTTATTTTCTGTGTTTGTCAACTCCTCTTGTAATTTAACAAAGTTGGCACTAGCTTTCAAATCTGGATAGCTTTCTGCAACTGCAAAAATACCTGAAACCTGACGAGTGAGGGCATCACTAGCTTTCATAGCTTCTGCTGGTGAAGTCGCTGCCGCCACTTGGTTACGAAGTTCTGCCACTTTTTCAAGGGTAGAACCTTCATATTTAGCATAACCTTTTACAGTCTCAATCAAGTTTGGCAAGAGGTCATTTCGACGTTTCAACTGAACATCAATCTGACTCCAAGCCTCCTTTGTTTGCATACGATTCTTAACCAAACCGTTATAGCTAACAATCACAAAAATAACAATAAGAGCGATAACTCCAAGAATAATCCAAGTCATTATATAAGTCCTTTCTACTTTTAGATTAGTACCAGTATATCAAATTTTTAATGATTGTGGTAAAATAAGATGATACTAAAGAAGGAAATAACTATGAAACCAGAAACATTTTACAACCTGCTTGCCGAGCAAAATCTTCCACTTTCGGACCAGCAAAAAAAACAATTTGAACGCTATTTTGAGCTCCTGGTCAAGTGGAATGAAAAGATTAATTTAACAGCCATTACGGACAAGGAAGAAGTTTATCTCAAACATTTTTACGATTCGATTGCACCTATTCTGCAAGGTTTGATTCCCAATGAAACTATCAAACTTCTTGATATCGGGGCTGGGGCAGGATTTCCTAGTCTACCAATGAAAATCCTCTATCCTCAGTTAGATGTAACTATCATTGATTCTCTCAACAAGCGTATCAACTTCCTCCAACTTTTGGCTCAAGAACTGAATTTGGACGGTGTTCATTTCTACCATGGACGTGCAGAAGACTTGGCCCAAGACAAGAACTTCCGTGCTCAATATGATTTTGTAACAGCTCGTGCGGTTGCCCGTATGCAAGTCTTGTCTGAATTGACTATTCCCTACCTTAAAGTTGGCGGAAAACTATTGGCACTCAAGGCTAGCAATGCGCCTGAAGAATTATTAGAAGCTAAGAATGCCCTCAACCTCCTCTTCAGTAAAGTCGAAGACAATCTCAGCTACGCCCTACCGAATGGAGATCCGCGTTATATCACAGTGGTGGAAAAGAAAAAAGAAACACCAAATAAATATCCAAGAAAGGCTGGTATGCCCAACAAACGCCCGCTTTAAATTTTTTAGTAAAAAATATTTACAAAGTTCGGAATTTCTGCTATACTATCACAAGCAAAGGTTTTTAATGTCATCCCGTGAGGTGACGAAGACGCAGAAATACTTGAAACTCTTTAAAGTCTAGATTTTAGAGAAGTCTTACTCTGAGGGCCTATTGCTGTAAAATAATGGGCTCTTTTTTGATGCCCAAAAGTGAGGTTTATATGAAACAAGAATCAACTGTTGATTTGTTACTAGACGTTGACCAACGTCCTTCGGCTGGAAAAGGAATTCTCCTTAGTTTCCAACACGTTTTCGCCATGTTTGGTGCGACCATCTTGGTACCATTGATTTTGGGAATGCCTGTATCTGTTGCCCTTTTTGCTTCAGGTGTTGGAACACTCATCTACATGATCGCAACTGGTTTTAGAGTTCCAGTTTATCTAGGATCATCATTCGCCTTTATCACAGCTATGTCGCTAGCTATGAAGGAGCTAGGAGGGGATGTATCAGCTGCACAAACAGGGGTTATCCTTACAGGTTTTATCTATGTTCTTGTCGCTGCTGGTGTTCGTTTTGCAGGTACAAAATGGATTGATAAACTCTTGCCACCAATCATCATCGGACCTATGATCATCGTTATCGGTCTTGGGCTTGCAAGTTCAGCTGTTACCAACGCTGGTCTTGTAGCTGATGGAAATTGGAAAAATGCTCTTGTAGCAGTTGTTACTTTCTTGATTGCTGCCTTTATCAATACAAAAGGAAAAGGCTTCCTACGAATCATTCCATTCCTCTTTGCCATTATCGGTGGTTACCTCTTCGCACTAACTCTTGGCTTGGTTGACTTTACACCAGTTCTTAAAGCTAACTGGTTTGAAATTCCTGGTTTCTACTTGCCATTTAGCACAGGTGGTGCCTTTAAAGAATACAATCTTTACTTTGGTCCAGAAACTATCGCTATCTTGCCAATCGCTATCGTAACAATTTCTGAACATATCGGAGACCATACTGTTTTGGGTCAAATCTGTGGCCGTCAATTCTTGAAAGAACCAGGTCTTCACCGTACTCTTCTTGGTGACGGTATCGCAACTTCTGTTTCTGCCTTCCTTGGTGGACCAGCAAATACAACTTACGGAGAAAATACAGGGGTTATCGGTATGACTCGTATCGCTTCTGTCTCAGTTATCCGTAACGCTGCCCTTATCGCGATTGCTCTTAGCTTCCTTGGTAAATTTACAGCCTTGATTTCTACAATCCCAAACGCTGTTCTTGGTGGTATGTCAATCCTTCTCTATGGTGTTATCGCAAGCAACGGTTTGAAAGTCTTGATCAAAGAACGTGTTGATTTTGGTCAAATGCGTAACCTAATCATCGCAAGTGCTATGTTGGTCCTTGGACTTGGAGGAGCTATCCTTAAACTAGGTCCAGTTACCCTTTCAGGTACTGCCCTATCAGCCATGACAGGAATCATCTTGAACTTAATCTTGCCATACGAAAATAAAGACTAA
>CAJZGT010000105.1 GCA_916048145.1 uncultured Streptococcus sp. | reverse complement strand
AGCCATGACAGGAATCATCTTGAACTTAATCTTGCCATACGAAAATAAAGACTAAACGTCTTGACACAAAAAGTCCGCTCAGACAACTGAGTGGACTTTTCTGATTCTTAAGTTCCCCAAGCAACCAATAGATAGATCAGGCTAGAACCAAACATATCTGCTAAAGCATGCATGAGAAAGAATGGAAGGAGATTTTTAATTTTATATTTGTATAAGAAATAATAGAATAAGCCATAAACTACACCGATTACCAAAGCCCATACTAATCCTTGATAGGTGTGGAAGGAAATACGAATAATAGTAGAATAAAACAAAACCAACCACTTGTGTTTTTCCTTCACTGAAGTCAACAAACCTAGAAAGAAAAACTCTTCATAAAATCCATTAAGCAAGGCATAGGCAATCACTATCGGGCTGAGAGCTAAGAACTTCCCTATTATTTGCGTGAAATCTATATAGGCAAAAAGGTCTGGATTAAAGTAGTTGTATTCACCAGTGAGAGTTGTAACCAAGTCTCCAAACAGTCCCACTAAAGCAAATATAAATGGAACCCAAAAGATAATGGACCAATTCCAGCGAATAGGAAGCTGTTTAAAATCATAATTTCGAATCAAAAGATAGAGTAAGGTCACAGTCAGCAATATAGTTTGCAGGGTAAAATTACTAGAATAAGCCGCACCTTCGCTTGCAGCCTGTCTAACCGTCCCTACTGTACTTGATGCACCCGTTGGAAACGTATTTGCTAAAAATAGCTCGGTTGAACGAATTATAAACTGACCAAACATTATGATCGTAATAATCACAATGTCAAACCATCTCAAGTATTTTAGAGGTTTAGATGGATGTATTTTTTTAAAAATATTCATATTTTCTCCAGGTATTCTATACTTATATAAATATTTTAAGAAAAAAAGCTTAAACTTTTATAAAATTTCATTAATTCATTTAGATTCAAAAGCTTTTATTAGTAAAAATAACCCCTCTTTAAGAGTGGTTATCATCTACTTTCATTTTTTGTTTATTTCTCTAACAATAAATCTTTCAAAGAAATCAGAGTTACTGCAATTAAAATCATTGCCATGCCAAGAAAATCAATGGGATAAAATTGTTCATTCATAATTAGGAAGGCAAAGAAAACCGCCGAGATTGGCTCAATTTAAGCCAACAAACTTGACTTAACCGGTCCTATCAGACTGGTTCCCTTTAAGAAGGCTGTATAGGCAAAGACAGTCCCGATAAGAATAATACCCGCAAAAGCGAGGAGAAAATCAAGACTAGTTGGGATAGCAGTCTGTAGAACTCCTGTAAAAGGAAGGGCAACCAAACCTGCTATGACCATTCCCACACCAATAACCAAACTACTCCCCCACTTCTTAATCAAGGCTATGGGCAAAATAATATAAAGTGCGTAAGTCAGAGCAGAAAAGAGACCCCAGAACAGACCTGCAGGTGTCATAGATAACTGGTCCAACTGCCCATGAGTGGCGATCAGGAAGGTCCCTCCAATGGCTAATATGATGGAAACAATCTCTCCAAGCGTCGGCGCCACCTTATCCTTGATACAGCTATAAATTAAAATTCCGACAGGACAAACATACTGAAGCACCGTCGCGGTTCCTGCATTGGTTTCCTGAATAGCAGTTAGATAGGCAAATTGATTGAGGAAGAGGCCAATTAGAGCAAAAATGAGAAGAGACAGCAAACTTTTTCTATCCTTTAAAAAGGTCAGCATTCTATCATTTGCAGTAGCATAAGCTAAGACAATGAAAATCCCACCAGCGATTAAAAGACGCAAGTTGGTCAAAACCAGAGCCGAAATTCCGTGTGCCATCAGGTATTGGCCACTCGTTCCTGACAAGCCCCAAGCAATACCAGCCACAACTGTTAATAAAGTCCCTTTTAAACTATTTGACATGTCTCTCCTTACTCTTCTTTACGAATCAAGTCCATCACTTGATTGCGGTCTACAATCCATTGAGCCCTCTCATCCTTTTCATAGGTACGATTCGATAGGAAAATGGCCGCTTCTTGCTTCTGGCGATTCCACATGATAAAGGTACCTGTATAGCCCGTATGGTCTAGCCAATCTCCTTCCAAATTCCATGCCAAAGAACGTTCCTTGTCATCCAAAGGAGAAAAATTTTGACTCAAATCTCTTGCAAAATCATCTGCTAAATAGTGTTCTAAAAAGATTTGTAAATCCTTTACAGTCGAAAATAAACCCGCACTACCTGCATGTCTGCCCAAGAGGCGAGCCTTGGGATCATGTACCAGACCTGCCTCGATACCTCTAACTGTTGGAACAGCAAGCTCAACAGGCCCAAACTGGGTTTCCGTCATTCCCCACGGTTTCCAGACTTGCTCCTGTAAAATCACATCCAAGTCTTGATTAAAGATTCTTTCCAATATAAAACCCAATAGCAAAAAATGGACATCCGAATAAAGAAAGGCTGGCTGATTTCGTCTATTGAGATGAAACATAGCTTCCTTTAATTCTGAATCTGTTAAAAGATCACGATTGGGAATAAACGGATCAAGGTCTGTAGCGTGAGTTAAGAGCTGACGAATAGTGATGTCTGGATAATCACTTTCAGGTAAAAAATCGGTTACCGGTCTGTCAATATCTAATTGACCTTTTTCCCACAAGAAGGTAAAAACGGTACCAACCCCAACAACCTTGCTGACACTAGCTAGGTCATAAACCAGTCCTGGATCAGTATCCAAGCCATGCTCTGGGTCACTCTGGCCTAAATAGAACTCTGTCCATTGATTGTCCTTAAAATACGCAAAAGAGGCTCCGGGATAAATCCCTGCCTCGATTTGTTCTTCTATTTTTTTAATAATCTTGGTCCACTTCATACTTCTTCAAACCACAATTCAACATTATTTCGATCTTTACCAAGGAAGAATTTTTCAGACTTAGGAATAAAATATTCGATAGACTCAAATTTCTTGCGAAGACTTGCTATATCTAGTTCATTGACCAAGAACTTGAGCATAGATAAGTCCCAAGTAGCCGTATTGTCCACAGTCAAATCCTGCCCCTGAGCTGGGATAAAATCAAGTGACGCCCCAATTTCAGATAGTTCCAAGAAACTTTCGACATCAGTTGGGAGATGTAATTCCATAGAAATCTCAAATTTACTTAAAGAAATTAATTCCAAATCTGTTTGAAATTCAGGATTTTCTTCTACTTCTACTAGACTTGCTCTATCATCTTCCGCATGAATCAAAACCAAATCATCTTCTGGCGAGTAAATTTCAAAAGCGTAGCCATTCTGCCCCTTATATAATTTATGAATCGAATCTGTTTTAGATAAGAGTCCTTCAATTTCTAAGGGATTTTCCACCTTGACAATTAATCTAGCTAATTTTTTTCTTCCCTCCACCTTACGAGTACGCATACTTGGAGCTTCTTCTAAAACCAGCTTTTCTAGACCTGTTTGATCACCTAGTGATAGAAAGGCTGACTCTTCTAACAAGGCTTTCATACCAAGGGTTTCAATATAAAATGTTTCATTTAATTTTCTATTATTAACTTTTAAAGTAGGAATAATCCGTACAATTTGATTTACATTCATAAATTCCTCCAACTCTTTTATTTTAAAGGATTTTAGAATTTTTTACAAGATATTATGCTCAAATTTACCGATTTTTCGTAAAAATTTCATCTAAAAAACCGAGGTTTTCCTCGGTTTCAATTTCTTATAGATAAAGGAATTTGAAGATAGCTACTGCCGCAATTGCTGCTGCGATAGGTGCTACTACTGGTACCCAAGAATACCACCATTTTGAATCACCTTTGTGCTCACCGAGAACTGATTTTGGAAGGAAAGCATGAAGGAGACGTGGTCCCAAGTCACGGGCTGGGTTCAAGGCAGGTCCTGTAGGTCCACCAAGTGATGTTACCAAGGCCATAACAAGGAATCCAAGTGCCAAGTGAGCAATTCCAAGACCAGATGTCATAAATGGAGCTACTTGTTCTTTAGCTTGGTCAAGCGCTGCTGTTACTTGTTCTTGAGGAATGGTTTGACCTTGAGTAGTTGCTTGTGTAACTTGAGCATTAATAGCTGCTTGTGCTTTTGATACTAGTTCAGCACCAAAGAAGTTTTTAGTTAATCCAAGAGCTGCAAAGAACAGAACAAATGAACCGATAAACTCGTTTACAAAACCGTTAACAGTTGCTGCAAAGCGTGATTCTTTTGTACCTTGATCCAAACTTGAAATTGTTGAGAAAGTACCCAAAATGTTGTTAGGATTTTCAGTTTTCAAGTAATATGGACGATGTGTTGCAACAACTAATGCTTGTCCGAAGATTGCTCCCAACACTTGCATAATAATGTAAGGTGCAACTTGAGCCCATGGGAAAAGACCGCTAACTGCAAGACCTAGAGTGAAGGCTGGGTTGATGTGGTTACCAGATACATTACCAAACATCAAGGCTGGGATCATAACCCCCATACCGTAACCAACAGCGATAACGAGCCAGCCACTTTGGTGACCTTTCGTACCTTTAAGTTCAACGTTGGCAACTGCACCA
>CAJZGT010000104.1 GCA_916048145.1 uncultured Streptococcus sp. | reverse complement strand
ATGAAAACAAGGAAGTGGATATTTACCACTACATTACCAAAGGTTCGTTTGATAATTATCTATGGGCAACTCAGGAGAACAAACTCCGTTATATTAAGCAGATTATGACTTCTAAGGAGCCGATTCGTGCTGCAGAAGACATTGATGAGCAGACCATGACAGCTTCTGATTTTAAGGCACTAGCAACAGGTAATCCTTATCTCAAATATAAGATGGAACTAGAGAATGATCTAACTCTATTAGAAAATCAAAGACGCGCCTTTCAACGCAGCAAGGATCACTATCGTCATACAATCTCTTACTGTGAAGAAAATATGCCCATTCTTGAGAAACGATTAAGCAAGTATGAAGGCGACATTCAACAGTCTGAAATGTCGAAAGACCAGGCATTTTCTATGACAGTAGGTAAGCAAGCTTTTGAGCAACGAGCTGAAGCAGGTGAATCCCTACACCGTCTTATCCGTCATAATCAATCTGACAGCAAAGAATTTCGTACCCTAGCAAGTTATCGAGGATTTGACATTAAAATGCTTAGTCTTCCAACAAATCAACCTCTTCCTGAAACCTTCTCTGTTAAGATTGTAGGAGAAAATCAATATTCTGTCAGTTTAGATTTGTATTCTCCTTTGGGGACAATTCAAAGGCTCCAACATACGATTGATCATATTAAAGAGGACCAAGTGAAAACTCAGAACTTATTAGATGAATTAAAGGATAAATGGACTACTGCTGAGGTAGAAATTGAGAAAAATTTTCCAAAGGAAGAGGATTATCAAACTAAAAAGGCCGAATACGATGTACTCGCGCCATTGATTGAAACAGAAACGGATTTAGATATTATAGATCAAGCCTTAAGACAATTCCATGAAAAAGGAAACGAAAAACAGGAACAACTTTCTTTTGAATTGGATTAAAAAATAGATACAAATAGCGGACAAGAAATGAAAAGCGCGGTAGAATAAAGATAGAAAGAAACGAGGTAACGATTATGATGGAAGATACCTATTATCAATTAGAAGAGGCTTTGGTACAGGGATTTCAAACACCTGAAGAATACCAAGCCTACAAGGAGTTAAAGGAACATTATGAGGAAGTGACAGGCGATTACAGTTTTTCTAAACGAGAACTCACTAGCCAATTGGAAATCTCTCTTCAGAATCATCGAGGTGTGGACTTTGAAGAGCATGAAAAAGAGGAGTATTTGGACTTAGTTCAAAAGCTAGAGGAATTTGATTCCTCTCTTGCCACCCATTATCGTCAATTGATTGATTAGGAAGGAGAAAGTCATGAATGATTTACTCCTTATCCCAGTAATTTTTTTAGCAGTAGGAGGAATTCTCATTCTTTTATGGAGACTCTTTCTTATTGCCAGTGGACTTTTCCTTATTGGTTTTATCAGTTTTCTTATTTTCGTGGAGGTCTATGGAATTTATTTGTTCTTTACTGAACCGACTTTATACTTTGATGATATCAGGCAACATGGTTTAACTAGTTTTACGGCTGTGTACCTTTTCATCAATCTGATGTTGGTTCTAGGATTCAGTTGGCGTTTCATAAACTCCAAAACTAAGGAAAGTATGTAAACTTGTTAGATGGTTAAAAAACTTTATCTGAATCTAAATTCGGATAGGGTTTTTTATTTGCCTTGATTCTTTCATATACATCATAGCTAAATTGGAGTAATAATTTATGAAAATCATTATCCTCACTATTATTACTTGTATTTATGGCTTGTTTATGGCGTTCAATATGAGAAAGAGCTCTTCTCAAATTTTCTTCTTTTAATTTGTTCATATTTATATTATAAACTGAAGACAGCTAATTTTGATATTTTTCTCTGAACTGTACTATTTTTCGCCTGAAATGTAGGAATTACCTTTCGTTGTGATGTGATAAAACTTACAAGTTCTTTTTGTTATTCTTGACCTAGTTTTTATAGAAAGAAGGTCTAAGATGTTAAATAAAGTCAAAACTAAAGCCTTAATTAGTGTTGGAGCAGTAGCCGCAACTAGCTTTATTCTCATGATGGGATATACTGCTGGTCAACATTCTACTGCTAAACAAAGTCGCAAAGAAATCGAATTGGCTGCAGCTAAACTTGTAGAGGACAAACAAGCAGAAGATAAAGCCAGCATTTTGTCATCGGATACTGTAAAAGAATTTTTGACTCAGTACTATACGAAAGAAAAGCTAGGAGAAAATAATACACGTATTCAACCTTATATGACTGAATCGGCTTATTCTCAAGAATTGTCAAGTCAAAACGATGCCATGAACCAAGTGTATAAGGACTATATTTTGGATTATCATTTTGAAAAAGCTGATATCTTTGTCAATCAGACTACGAATCAAGCCATTGCCATGGTCTCTTATAATGTAACCTATGTATCTGATTTAAAGAATGCCAACCAATCAAAGACCAATCAGACAGAAACAAGAACTGTTAAATTGTCCTATTCTAAACTACCTGGTAAGTTATTGGTCAATCAAGTGCAGGTTTGGAAATCTGGGTTAGATGATTTAGATAAGGCCACTCCCAAAACTTTGGAAGAATCCTCATCTGTTCCATCACTGCCAAATACTACGACAAAATGATGATATTGCATGGAAATAGAAGAATGTAAGCAAATTTCAATTCTTGATGTAGCCAATCGTTTAGGTATCTCCTTTAAACAAGTTTCTAGCAGTGTCTATGAACATCCTGAACACGATTCATTTCGGATTTTTTCAACTACCAATACTTTTAAATGGTTTTCAAGAGATATTCAAGGTGATGTCATTGATTTTGTTCGACTTGTTCAGGGAATTTCCTTTAAAGAAGCTCTATCCTTTCTTTCTGAAGAACCTTTTCAAAAAGAAGCTGTTCAAGAAAAAAGAGAGAGACCATTTTATTATCCTTTAAAGAGAGTAGAAGATTCTAACTGTAGTCTGGCTAGATATTATTTAACAGAATGTAGAGGAATCTCAGAAGAAATCATACAAAAGATGATTCAACAAGGTTTGATAGCACAAGCTAGTTGGAAAACAAATGAAACTGTTGAACCTGTTATTGTTTTTAAAAGCTTTGATCATCGTCACAAGCTGCAGGCAGCAAGCTTACAAGGGATTTATAAGAATCCCGCTCTTTCTAGAAAGAGGTTAAAAACGATTCTAAAAGGAAGCCATGGACATATTGGAATATCCTTTGACATTGGTAAACCAAATAGACTGGTCTTTTGTGAATCGTTCATCGACTTGATGAGCTATTACGAACTGCATCAACAAAGTCTATCAGATGTTCGCTTGGTATCTATGGAAGGATTAAAAAGGTCTGTTGTTGCTTATCAAACTTTACGACTGATAGCTGAAGAAAATCAGAAGTTGGAATTTTTGGATACAGTAATACCTTCAAAGTTATTGCCTTTAATCAATACAATTCGTGATACCACCAGCTATTTTGATAATCATCCTGATTTATTGACACTTGCGGTAGATTGTGATGATGCAGGAAAAGATTTTTCTGATAAGTTATCTCAATCAGGATTTCCTGTTTTACTGGATTTACCTGATAATGAATCTGGGAAAGAAAAAGTAGACTGGAACGATATTCTTCGAGCAAAGAAAGCAGATTTACAATTGATGATCGAGACTGCAAAAGAGACATTGGGTAATCAACCAGTAAGACAAACCTCTCAATGTTTAGAATTGTGATAACAAAATCAAGATGTTTTAGCTAATATTAGAATGAAGGAGGATCGTATATGACCATTATTGAACGCTTAGAAGAAAAGGTCACTAGGCAAGAAAGTAAGGTAGCAAGAGAGACAGAAAAACTCGCTGCTTACAAAGAGCAACTGGAGACAGCGATGTTTGCGACGTTCAAAAGGCGTCAAAGCATTAGTCACATGAGTTTTGAAGAAGCTCTTGACCATGCCTTTGGTAAAGAAAGACAATTCGATGATTCTGAATGTAGAAAGGATGAAATGAGTGAATGACAAAAGATTGGAATTTTAATCAACCATTAGAAAGTAAATCAGAAAATCAAGAAGATCCAGATAAAATTGCGGCCTTATTTGGAAATCATCAAGGAGGTAATGATGTAAATTATGAAGCAGCTTTTCAAAAGCGAAAACAAGCACCTGTGACGGAATCAAATCCTAGTTCTAAACCCAAAGTTACAGAGGTTAGAACAGGAAAAGAGACAGATATCACTACAAGTTATCAGCAACATCTTAAAAGGCTGATTGCGGATAACAATAGCGATATTCAAAGTAGTCAAAAGAAAATTGAAGAGCTACATACGTTGATTGACACAAAGAATAAAGACAATAAGAAATTGCAGTCCATTTACGATGCGATTTCCGAATTACACTAAGCAGTCCTGATAGGCTGCTTTTTTTGAGAGGTTATAGATGTTTACAAAATTTTTTAAGAAAAACCAAGACAATAGTGATGTATTTAAGAAGCTAATTCATAGACTATCTGATATGTCTGTCCAAGATCTTGAAAAAATAGACCGACTGCTAGATATCATTTTCACTCCAGATCAAGGATCAGAACAACTAAAAACAGAA
>CAJZGT010000103.1 GCA_916048145.1 uncultured Streptococcus sp. | reverse complement strand
TATCAAAGCCAAGATTCTTATAGGCTGTCAAGAGCGGAAGCGGTTTGTAGTGGACGTTACTTGCAATTCCTGCTTTAGCCAATTCTTGGATGATAAGATTGCGGTCTTCTAGGCTAGCACCTTCTACATGGGTGATGTAGAGATGACGTGAAGATTCGACAGTCTCAGTCTTGTGTGCCAAAGGATGGATGCGAGAACCTGCAAAACCACTATCATAGCGGTCCACGATCTCCTTACGTCGTTCTAGCAAACCAGGGTAACGGTCCAATTGTACCAAACCAAGTGACGCCATGATATCGGTCATATTGCACTTGTAGGCTGGTGTGACGATATCGTATTCCCATGAACCCAGTTGCATCTTGGCAAGAGCATCCTTAGTTTGCCCGTGAAGGGAAAGAATTTGGAATTCCTTGTACATCTCTTCGTCGTCAATCGCTGGATTGGCTTTCCAAGTGGCACTTCCACCTTCGGCCGTTGTAAAGTTCTTAACGGCGTGGAATGAGAAGGAAGTAAAGTCAGCGATAGAACCAGCTGGTTGTCCTTTATAAGTTGATCCCAAAGCATGGGCACTATCAGAGACAATCACAATACGGTTAAAGGCCTTTTGCCACTTGCTTGAAGCGGTAAAGAGGTCACGTTTTTTCTCCACGACTTGGAACAAACGGTCATAGTCGCAAACAATCCCCGCAAGTTCTACTGGGATAATCACTTTAGTCTTTTCAGTGATAGCTTGCTCCAGTAAGTCATAGTCCATCTCAAAGGTATCTGCTTGGATATCCACCATGACAGGGGTCGCCCCTACGTGAGTGATGACACTACATGAAGCTGTATAGGTCATGGCTGGAACGATGACTTCATCACCAGGCCCAACTTCCAAAACGCGCAAAATCAACTCAAGAGCGGCAGTCGCAGAGTTAAGACAGACAGTCTTGGGCGTCTGTGTGTATTGAGACAAGCGACGCTCCAGTTCTTTTGTCTTAGGACCTGTTGTGATCCAACCAGAACGAAGGGTATCCGCTACTTCAGCAATTTCTGCTTCGGTAATATCGGGTGGTGAAAATGGAATATTGTAATTTGGCATTGATTTGCTCCTTTTATCTGTACTCATTTTCTCATGACTACTTTATTTTAGCACTTCAAACACGGTTTGAAACATGATTTTGATGTCTCCAAGGAAACTAAACTCTCGGAGATAGGCGAGGTTATGGCGCATCTTTTCAGGAAGGACGTGCTCTACATAGGCTTGGTCAACTGACAGACCTTTTTCGGTCATTTGACTGATGATAGTATCCTCATCCTTGTAGTTGATGCTGGCTGGAGAGGTAATACCTGCTGGCAAGAGCAAGGTCGCCATCATTTCAGGGCTATACTGTTCTGTGTAGCGCGGTACTTCAGGTCGTGTACCGACAAAGGACATCTCACCTTTAAGAACATTGACCAACTGAGGCAGTTCGTCCAAACGCACACGGCGGATGAAATTGCCAACCTTGGTAATACGGCTATCGTTAGCAGAAGTCACCAGACTCCCTTTTTTATCCGCATCCGTCACCATGGTACGGAACTTCCAAATCTTGAACCGACGGTTATACTGGGTCACGCGCTCTTGCTTGTAAATCACTGGCCCCTTGCTATCCAACTTGATCCAAATGCTCAAGATGAGAAAGATGGGAGAGGTCAGAACCAGTAAGACCAAGGCTAGAACCCAGTCCAAGCAACGCTTGAAAATCAGCGAACCCTTCCTTTTAGAGACAAGCTGGTAGTAAGACTCAACCTCGCTTGATTGCATTTCCACGGGCAAGTCTTCCCATTTCAGCATGCTGTTTCTCCTTTGTTTTTATTATACTATTTGTCAACATTTTTCATTATATCACAAAATAGAAAAGGCGGTGAAAGAAATCTGTAATTTGAAGGATTTCCTTCTGTTACTGAATGAGAATCAACGAGTATTAAGACATGGAACCCGCCTGCAAACTATACATCTTGTGATAGGTTCCTCCCAGAGCCAAGAGTTCTTCATGAGTTCCACTCTCAATGATACGCCCCTTATCCAAAACATAGATACAGTTAGCGTCTTGGATGGTAGAAAGGCGATGAGCGATGGCAATGGTTGTCCGTCCCTGTCTCATCTTATCCAGAGAAGCTTGAACCAAACTTTCTGTTTCAGAGTCAATATTGGCTGTCGCTTCATCCAAAATCAGAATTTTAGGCTGACTGGCTACTGTTCTAGCAAAAGCAAGAAGCTGGCGCTGCCCAGTAGAGAAGCTCGAACCACGCTCAGAAACAGGGGAATCATAACCCTGAGGAAGTTCTTGGATAAAGGAATCTGCATCCACGAAGGCTGCTGCAGCCTGGACCTGGTCATCACTGATCTCTTGGTACATGGCGATATTGGACTTAATGGTCCCATGATAGAGGAAGGGATCCTGCAAGACCAGACCGATGTTCTTTCTCAGCTCTTCCTGACTGTAGTTCCGGATATCCACATCATCCAAGAGAACTCGCCCTGACTGGAATTCATAAAAGCGCATGAGGACATTGATAATCGAAGATTTCCCAGAACCTGTATGACCTACAAAGGCAATGGTTTCACCCTTGTTAACGGAGAAGGAAATATCATCCAGAATCGGATGTTTCCCATCATATGAGAAGCACACATGTTCAAAACGAATATTGCCTTCTTTTACCACAGCCTGGCCATCTTCTTGAAGCGGCTCATAAGTCCTCTCATCGATTAAGGCAAAGACACGACCTGCAGAAACCATGGACGTTTGAAGGGTTGAAAAGTTTTGCGTTACTTCAATCAGGGGATCAAAGAGACGATTGATATACTGGATAAAGGCATACATGGTTCCTGCCGTTATTCCCAGATAAAGCCCACGGTAGCCAAAATAGGCCATCAAGACAGCATAGCCTAGAAGTTTCAGTAAACTCATGGCAGGACGCAAAAAGAGAGCATCCAAGGCTACAGAACGGTTGGCATAGACCAAGTGTTCTTGGTTGATTTCATCAAACTCTGACTGTAGGCGCTTCTCTTGATTAAAGGCCTGGATTATTCTGATTCCCTCGATGTTCTCTGCCAGCTTGCTATTGATATCTGACAAGAGACTTCTAGTTTTCTCAATGATTTTCACTGATTTTTTCCGATAGAGATTGACCAAAAGGAAGATCAAGGGGAGAAAGAGCAAGACTAATGCTGTCAAACGAAAATCCAACACCAACATGGTATAAAGAGTTGTCAGAAAGATGAAAACTGCTGAGATAAAGCTAGATAAAATCCCTGAAAACATATCGCTGATGGTCTCAGTATCATTGGTCAAACGAGAGACGATGGAGCCTGCTGGTGTCTTGTCAAAGTAAGACATGCCCAGCTTCTCCATATTGGCAAAGGCATCCCGACGAATATCCCTAACAATACTGTAGGACACGCGCGCAAAGAGAAGATTACCGACATACTGGACCAGAGTTTGTAGGATATAAAGGCCATAGTAGGCCAGCAAAACGGTCACAGCGAGTTGGTTGAGATTGCTGAGATACTGGTCTATAAAGTGGGAAGCTACAAGGGGAATGACACTTTTAATGACCGTAGTTGCTAGTAGAAAACTGAGTGCCAAAAAGGTTAGGAGGCCGTAAGGCTTGAGATAGGATATCAAGCGCTTCAATACAGCCCATTGTTCTTTCTTATTCTGCATCTTCTTCTCCCTTCATTTCCAGCTGCTGAGACTGGTAGGTTTGGGCATACCAGCCATCCAAAGATAGCAAGTCTTCGTGCCTGCCTCGTTCGATAATTTGACCATTTTGCAGGACTAAAATCAAATCTGCATGGACAACTGCACTCAGGCGATGGGCTGTAATAATGGTTGTCTTGTCCTTTCGCGTCTCCTTGAGGTTGTCGATAATCGCATACTCTGTCTTGGCGTCCACGGCTGACAAAGAATCATCCAAAATCAAGATATCAGGGTCTAAAATCATAGCTCGACTCATGGCCAGACGCTGCTTTTGACCACCAGAAAGACTGACTCCTTTTTCACCAATCAACGTATCAAATCCCTGAGGCATGTCTACAATGTCTTGGTAAACTTGGGCTAGCTTAGTCGCTTCCTCAACCGCTGAAAGTGGTAAATCAGGATTCCCAAAGCGTATATTGTCTAAGATTGAAGTCGCAAAGAGGAACTGGTCCTGAGGGACGTAGCCCATGAGACTGCGAAGGTCTGTCAAACGATAATCGCGAATATCATGACCGTTTAGGTAAATGGTTCCCTTATCCACATCGTACTCACGCAAGAGAAGCTTGATCAAGGACGTTTTTCCAGAGCCTGTCTGACCAACCAAGCCTAGGGTTTGCCCTTTTCCCAAACTAAAGTGAATATCCGTCAATGTTTCCTCATTTTCAAAGGCAAAGCTATCAATATCGTACTGCAAGCGCCCGTTTTCAATGCCATCTAAAGGAAACTCAGGGTCTTGTACAGGTGATTCCTGAGACAAAAGATCCTCAATCCGTTGGTAAGAAACCTTCCCTCGCTGAGTAATATTAAAGAGGAAACCAATGGCCATAAGAGGCCAGACCAACATATCCAAATAACTGATAAAAGTGACCAGATTTCCAACTGTGATTTGCCCTTTCTGAACCATCAAGGAGCCGACCAAGAGCGTTAAAACATAGG
>CAJZGT010000102.1 GCA_916048145.1 uncultured Streptococcus sp. | reverse complement strand
GACGACTATGTGGCATCTATCCAGCCTGACAAAACGATTGAAACTCGCTACGAGCAAGGCGTGATGGTGTCTATGGTCGATAAAGACGGCAAACTCATCCCAGAACAAGGAGGAGCACGTTCAACTTCACCAGCTCCAGTTGTAATCCGCAAAGGGCTTGACATTGATAAGATTATGATGCACCTGTCAGACACCTTTAACTCATGGGACTACCGTCAGGGTGAGTATTATTAAGATAAAAAAGAAGTCTAGTGTTATGAGGGAATACCCCACTCTACACTAGACTTTTCTTTAGAAATTCTTTTCTTTTTTTATAGGGTATGATATTCTATATATGAAATATCTAGTTTTTTATTCGAACATTATTATAAAAGGAGTAAGATTGATGCTGAAAAGAAAAGTTAGTTTGGATGATTTTTATGCTTGGTACCAAGAAAATAAGATAAGACTAAGAGAAGATGCATCTAAATATAGTATTTACAATGAACAATTACGTGAAGAATTTCTTAAAGAGTGGCCACTTGATAGAATTTTAACCATGTCTATTGATGATTATGTTATTGGGAAAGGTGCTAAAAGTAATTCTTTTTGCTATAGTCTTGAGAGGGGGAAATACAAATCTTTATTTTTAGGTATTGGAGGAGGAGGCTCTTCAAAATTTGGTATTTATTGGAATGAGGATACCCAAAGCTATAAAAATCAAGCTAATAAAATCATTCCTATATCTGAATTGGCGCAACGTTTTAATAAACTAAAAAGAGATCTGTATCAGATTATTCAAATCGGTAGTAAACTTGATTTTGACAATCCTATATTTGATATGAAAAAGTCCACAAATGAATTTATTGGTCGTTCTGCTGTGGTGACAAAATTACTTTGCATTTATTCTGAGAACAATTCTTTTTTAGGAGTAAATATGAATAGTCAGAATGAATGTTGGAATAGGTTGATTCCTCAAAGTAATCAAGGAGGACCCTATCGTCAGAATCATGAGATTTGTAAACTATTTTCTAAAACCTATCCTGAACTAGAATCTTCAATTTTGGGAAGCATTTTATTTGAATATTCAACACAATTTCTAGACGATAAAGAAAAGAAAGAAGAAAAAATGTCTGCAGAATATAAGGTTTATCATCCATTGAGTCAAACTCTACTACAATCCAAAAACCTCATCCTCCGTGGTGCTCCTGGCACGGGAAAAACTTATCTTGCTAAAGAAATTGCTAAAGAATTAACGGATGGCAACGAAAACCAAATCGGCTTTGTACAGTTTCACCCATCTTATGATTATACGGACTTTGTAGAGGGGCTGAGACCGGTATCGAATGGGGATGGAGCTATTGAGTTTAAGCTAGAGGATGGTATTTTTAAAGATTTTTGTCAGAAAGCAAAAGAAGCCCAATTGATTGGAGGACAAGATAATTTTGATGAGGCTTGGGATTCTTACTTAGAATATATAAATGTTGCTGAAGAAAAAGAATATATAACAAAAACATCTTACTTATCTGTTAATAGTAGACAAAATTTGTCAGTAAATTATGATAGTGGTGTTCCAGGATGGTCACTACCTCGCAAATATGTTTACGAGTTGTATAAAGATAAAAATTATAATAAGCAAGAATACTACAAAAGTGGTGGAAAAACTGTCCTAGAAACATTGAGAAAGAGATTTGGTTTGAAAGACTATATCTCTCCAACAGAGATCAAGACAGACAAGAATTTTGTCTTCATCATCGATGAAATCAATCGTGGTGAGATTTCTAAGATTTTTGGTGAACTCTTTTTCTCTATTGACCCTGGCTATCGTGGTAAAAAGGGATGTGTTTCTACTCAGTATGCTAATTTACATGAGACTGATGAGAAATTTTATATCCCTGAAAATGTCTATATTATCGGAACTATGAATGATATTGACCGTTCAGTGGACACCTTTGATTTTGCTATGCGTCGTCGCTTCCGTTTTGTTGAAGTCACTGCCGAGAGTCAAGTTGGTATGCTAGACGATGTTCTCGGTGATGAAGCAAAAGAAGCGAAAAAACGTTTAAGAAACTTGAATGCTGCTATCGAAAATGTTCAGGAGTTAAACAGTCATTATCATATCGGACCAAGTTATTTCCTTAAGTTGAAGGATGTAGGTTTTGACTATGAATTACTCTGGTCTGATTACCTCAAGCCGCTTTTGGAAGATTACTTACGGGGTTCTTATGAAGAGGATGAAACTCTGAAGACATTGAAAAAAGCATTTAATTTGACAAATAATGAGCAAACAGAACCCCAAGATACTGGTGATAATGATGCGAATCACTGATAATCAGCATAGAATTGCTAAAAAAAACTTTGTCGCAGAATATCCCAAACTAAGTCAAGCACTTCTTAATAGAACACTGGATAACCTTTCTAAAGAGGACAATATCTTTATTTTTCCAAATGATTTGACTCATACTCCTGATTTGGATAAGGACCAAAAGATTTTTGAAACAGTCAATCAGGAAATTAAAACAGGTAATGTGATTGGTTTTCTGGGTTGTGATCAGGAAAGATTGACGATTTCTTCTCGTTTTTCTGATAAAAGTAACGACCATTTTTTACATTATCTTTTACAAAAGATTCTCAATATCAATCTGACTAGTTTGGATGTCGGTCTATCTCCTGAAGATAAACTCTATCAACTCTTGATTTACCTCTTTCCAAAGTATTTGCAAGCTGCTCTTCGAAAAGGTCTTTATAAGGAATACCAGAGATTTTCTCATAACGACAGTCATGTAAAGGGGGTGATTGATGTAGGAAATCATCTCAAGAAAAATCTTCTTTTCACGGGAAATATTGCCTATACCACTAGAGAGTTTACCTATGATAATTCACTCATACAGCTGATTCGGCATACTATTGAGTATATAAAGACTCAAAAAAGTTTTGGAGCACTACTCGATAGTAATCGTGAAACTATAGCTGAAGTTACGCGTGTAACCCCTTCTTATAAATTAGCCGATCGTGCTAAATTTATAAGAATAAATAAAACCAAACCTCTTCGCCATGCTTATTTTCGAGAGTATAGAAAGTTGCAAGAGCTTTGCCTGATGATCCTAAATAGAGAAAAGCATGGTTTAGGATACCAAGAGCAAAAAATCCACGGTATTCTTTTTGATGTTGCCTGGCTTTGGGAAGAGTATGTTTACACTTTGTTACCAAAAGGATTTTTGCATCCTAGGAATAAAGAAAAGAAAGGAGGTATCCTAGTATTTTCTGATGGGAAACGAAAAGTCTATCCAGATTTTTATGATAGAGAACGAAAAATTGTTCTAGATGCTAAATATAAAAAACTGGAGTTCACTGAAAAAGGAATCAACCGTGAGGACTTGTTCCAACTAATTTCCTATTCTTATATTTTAGAAGCTGGGAAAACTTGGAAAGCTGGATTGATTTTTCCTAGTATGGAGCAGTCAGTAAATAGTGAAATAGGAGAAGTAGCGGGGTACGGAGTCTTGCTTAAAAAGCTCTCTATCCAAATACCTCAGAAGGTTTCATCCTACAGTGAGTTTTGTGAAAAGATGGAAAGTTGCGAGGAAATTTTTAAAAGGAATATTGATGAGGAAGTGGCGGGAAATAAATAGAGAGTGTAAAGAATTTCCTCTATAAAAACCGAAGACAAACATCATTTTAGTGTTTGTCTTTTTAATATCTTCAGCTTGGACTTACCAACTTTTCTTGTGTAACGTAGATTGTGGTATTCTTTGTCTGTACCAAGAAGCCAATCCACCTTTTCTTTTAGTCTCTGCTACAGTTTCTAGTACGAAGCTTCCCTTTCTTTCCACGAGGGCAAGTATAAGTGAATACAAGTGTAATATCTTGGTCAAGGTGGATTCTTAATCTTGAAAATAACGACTGTAATTCTTTCTATAAGTCATAAAATGTGGAATATTAATATCATTGTTCAAATTAAAAAAACAAAAACTAGTGATAGGAGGTATTGTCCTTAATGTTCTTTATAATTTGGCACATGGATGGAATATTGTATAAGAATTGGATGAGAGTTTTTGACTAGTATATAGTAGGTTTAAAACTAGAGCACCCTTTATCATTGAAATAAGCATCTGAAACAAAGCTACAGATGAAGGAAAATCAATGTCTCGTTCAACCTGGCTAATAAAATGATTTGACTAATAAGATCATCAAGCGTGTAAAAAATAAATTAATTGCTGTTGTAGTCTGGATTTCCTCTGTGAAACATAGGGGAAATCTTATATCTAGTATATGACCAGTGCAAAAGAAAAGCCCTTAGAAACTTCTAGTCTAAGGACTTTCTATACTATTATTTTATTCCCACTCAACGGTTGCAGGTGGTTTACTTGTAATATCGTAGACGATACGGTTAACGTGATCCACTTCGTTTACGATACGTACAGAAATCTTTTGAAGGACTTCCCAAGGAATCTTAGCAAAATCAGCAGTCATACCATCGATAGAGGTGATAGCACGGATTGCAATCGTGTAGTCATATGTACGACCGTCACCCATAACACCGACTGAACGAACGCCTGTGTTAACTGTGAAGTATTGCCAGATATCGCGGTCAAGACCTGCTTTAGCAATTTCCTCACGAAGAATAGCGTCTGACTCACGAACTGTTTCTAGTTTCTCTTCAGTGATTTCACCCATGACACGGATAGCAAGTCCTGGTCCTGGGAATGGTT
>CAJZGT010000101.1 GCA_916048145.1 uncultured Streptococcus sp. | reverse complement strand
TGATAGAGGAGAGAAGTTTTCTTTCATCATCAATCTTCTGACCTGGAGTAACTTGGTTATGGTTGACAATCTTGGTTACATCAAAGTGCAATTGATTATCCACAACTTGCAAACGTACGGTCATATCTGAATTGATGAAATTCTTCTCATCACGAAGCTTCATCAAGTACTCTGCAGTAGTATCATTGATCTTCTTATAGGTGACTTCAGGTGTAATTTCGTGATTGTTTACTAAGATTTTCTTAAGTTGTTGAACCTGTCCAGGTAAAGTATGGCCATTCAGCGTATATTCCTTGACACGTGGAAAAGCTTGGTCAATCACTGCTTTTAGGACTTTAGATTGGATGGTATCATAAGTCACTTTACTATCATCTACCACCGCACCAGTTTCTTTTTTAGCAGTGGCTTCAGTAGTTTGAACTCCATCCTGATTGTCAGTCTTAATATTCACAACTGTCTTTTCAGTACCATATGTACCAGCTTTAAGTAAGATTTTCTTTTCATTTTTAAGATTTTCATTAACAGCAGCTGGTAAAGTAACTGTATCAAAAAGTTTTACATCATTATTTGTTGCATTTAGCTGACCATCTGATTTTAGGCTAATAGTCAGATGATTCACTGAGCCATTTACTGGAGCTGCAACACGACCACCCTGATACCATGTGCTATTACCTGGTGTCTTGTATTCCCAGAACCAACCTGATTTATCATATCCAACAAAGACATTATTATTTGTATCTTTAAATTTCAAGAAGACACCAAAACGTGATTTGCCTGTTTCAGATTCTTCTTTGAAAGTGAGATCCACATTCGCATTCCCATTCGCATCCACAGTCAATCCTTGTTTTTCAAACAAGGCTGGTTTGCTGGCATTGTCATTTTGATCTGTTGAAGACAACTTATTGTAACGAACACCATTTTCCTCACGAATGGCTACAGTCCCTTGTTGTTCTTTTCTTGCTACAGTTTGCCATTCAGGAGTGACTTCCTTTGGTGTCTCTGGCTTAGCTGTCGCTGGTTTTTCTTCTTTCGGCTTATCTTCTTTTGGCTTTTCTTCAACTGGTTTTTCAATTTCCTCTAAATTCGCTGGTTTTGAACTAGAGATTCCCTTAATATGATCTTGAATCCATTTTAATTGAGCTGGAGAGAAAAGGATGCCTCCACTACGGACTCCAACCACACCATTTTGATGAACCCCAATCAATTTACCATCCGTGTCAAAGATACCGCCACCGCTAGCACCTGGTTGTCCACCTTGATAACCAACTCCTTGGACTCCTTCACCATAAGATTCAGCAAAATCCACAGCACTGTTAATAACTGGTGCCAACTTACCAGCAGGATAGCCAAACATATTGACTTTATCCCCAACTTTCTTAACAACTGGCTTTTCAGTAACTTCTACAGGAGCATTTTCAAGAACTGTACGCAATCTTACAAGAGCCAAATCGTTCTTATAGCCCTTTAGATAGCCATCCCGATCCCAGTGAATCACATCTTTTTTACTAAATTTTACATCATCTAAACCAGGGTAGGATATACTAAAAATATCGCCATCCCCTTTATCATTATCCACAACCTTACGAATATTTCCATCTTGTTGATCCTTGATAAAGTTGTGAGAAACAGTCAAAACAAGGTCCTTACCAATGACAATACCACTGCCTTCTCCTGATGGAGTCTTAATCTTAACAGTAGCGCCATAGTTCAATTCTCCATTTTTTGTTTTGGCAACATCTTCAGGAACTAGACTACCAGTATCTTGTGCTAATTGGTCTTTATTTACCTCTTTGCCATTATCAGTGGCTTTTTCAACTTTGCCTTCCAATTCTTTCGGCAATTTGTCAGTAGTTTCTTTATTTTTCTTTTCAAGAGCTAATAACTCTTCTTCAGTTTTTGGTCCATCTGTTGTTTCAGCAGAACCTGGATTTGCTGCTGCAGCTTCCTTATCGAACTCTCGTCCATTATCGCTCGCTTTTTTATCCAAATCAGCCAGTTCACTTGGCAAATTATCTGTTGAGCCAACTGTTGGTGTGTTAGCCATTACTGGAGCAGTAGCAAAAAAACTAGCCCCAATCATAACTGAAGCAGCACCTAGTGCAAATTTACGAATACTGTATGTACAGCGTTTTTCAAAAAATCGTTTATCCATTAACCCCTAATTCCTTTCATCGACTTTCGTAAGCGTTTACATTTCTTGTTCGAAAAATACTCCTTTCCATCTGAAAAGTGCAATGTTTAACGTTTATAAAAAAAATAATTGCACTTTTAATATAACAAATATTGACAGATAAAGCAATAGAAAAGCTAGGAAAATTGCTAATTTTTTCTTTATTCTTGCAAAATAATACTCTGCCATTTAGAAGGAGTTATCATAGAATAAAAAGGATTTAGCATTCCTATCGAATGCCAAATCCTCTATCACTCTGTTTCTATAGATGTTTAAAATCTACTTCACATGTTTTGCGAGTTCTTCTTGAGCTTTTTTGTTAGACTCTTCTTTTTCTTTCATCCATTTTTCTTGAGCTTTTTGATATTCATCAACTGTCACAGCTTTATCCTGAATTTCTAGATATTTGTACAAGAGAGCTTCACTTGTTCCTTTGTTTCCAGAATAAGCAAATGGAAGTGTGAATGGTACCATCTTAGACAACATTGGACGACCTGTCTGTGATGTTGTTGGAATAATCAAGGCACTATCTGTCAACCAAGCTTGGGCAGCAGCATATTTTTCATAACGTTTTGAAACGTTGCTAACTTCTTCACCAGCTTCTACAACCATCTTTTCATAATCTTCCAAACCAACTTTCTTAGCAGCAGCATTGTTAGTTCCAGAATCAAATCCTAGATAAGTCTTAGTATTTTCTCCAACAGATGGCTTGATGATATCAAGGTAAGTAGATGGGTCTGCAAAGTCTGGAGACCAACCAACGTTATCTGAGATATCCCAATCTTCGCCAGCAGCTGTTTCAGCAAAGTAAGTAATGTTGAAGACATCGTCTTTTTGAAGTTGTTGAATATCCACAACAACATTTTCTGTTCCCAAAGTTGCTTCAACTGATTGTTTGAAAGATTGAACACGTTGAACTTTTGTTGTGTTTGTTTGATCAACAGGCATGTCCAAATGAACTGGGAACTGTACTCCTTCTGCCTGAAGAGCAGTCTTAGCCTTAGCAAATTCTGCTTTAGCTTTTTCAGGATTGTACAGACCGTCTTGAGCATCTGCTAAGTTAACATTACTCCATTCATCTCCGTAAGTTACCAATTTTTCTTTTACTAACTCACCAAAGTTCTTTCCATCTGCTTGTACAAATGTAGGAGGTACAAACAAGTTACGAAGAAGTTTAGTTGCCCCACTCGCACCATTGACCTGTGAAGCATAGGCTGTTCTGTCAAAACCAAATGCAAGTGCTTGACGGAAGTCTTTGTTAAGAAGTGCTTTCTTAGTTGATGTCTTCTGTTCATCTGTAGTCTTAGATGTAAATTTATATGACTGACGATCAATGTTAGTACCTACCAGGTAAGTAGTTGAATCCTGTTGGGTATAAACAATATTATCTTTAAATGATTTCTCAGTCTCTGGATAGCTAGCACTCGTTGGGAAGAGACGGGCCATGGTGAAGCTTCCATCCTTGAAGGCTTCAGTCGGTTTGTTGGTATCTTGTCCATCCCAGAATGATAATTTGACCTTATCAATATGGACATTATCCTTATCCCAGTAGTTTGGATTTTTCGCAAATTCAACAGAAGATTTAGCTACAATAGATTTGAGCAAGAATGGACCATTGTAGAGAATGCTACTTGGATCTGTTCCTTTGGCAAAATCATCTCCCTTAGAATTTAAGAACTCTTCATTAACTGGAGCCATTACTCCCATTGTTGTCTTAGAATTCCAGAAACTTTCTGGTTTATTCAAAGTGTACTGAATTGTTTGATCATCAAGAGCCTTAATACCGACTTGTGAGAAATCTTTGATTTCACCTTTCACATAAGCATCCAATCCTTTGATTGAATCTTGCACAAGGTAAAGTCCATCTGATTTTTTATCTGCTGCATATTTTAGACCCGTAACAAAGTCTTGCGCTTTAACTGCTGCGTATTCTTCACCTTCAGATGTATACCATTTTGCGTCCTTACGAATAGTATAGGTATAAGTTAAACCATCTTTTGATACTGACCAGTCTTCGGCCATTGATGGTACAAAATTACCGTAACGATCATTTTCTAACAAACCATCCACTACGTTGCTAGTGATATTTGCTGTCGCCGCCTTATTAGTTGTCAAATAGTTTAAGTTATCAGGATCCGTTTCATAAATGTATGAGAATGTCTTCTCACCTTTAGCACCTGAACCTGAGCCAGAGCAAGCAGCTAAAACACCAGTTGCCAATAAAGTAACACCCGCAAGGGCAAGAAATTTTGAACTTTTCATTATTTTTCTCCTTTGAAAACTTTCTATCCATTATAGCCTCTTTTCACAAACATGTCAACAGAATTTTCAGAATCTTTGAATTAATTTGATATATTCTGAAAAATAGTCTTAAAATGAATTACACGGATGATAGATTTCATAATATAGTTCTTTCATTCTCCACTTAAATCTCTCTTGATATAAGAAAAGAGGGAATCCAGTAATTCCCCCATCTATCTATTTAAGAAATTTTGGCTCTATAATATTTGTAGTGGGTAAATCCCCTATGGATATTATGGAGCCTAT
>CAJZGT010000100.1 GCA_916048145.1 uncultured Streptococcus sp. | reverse complement strand
TCTACTCTTACCATTGAAGTAAGTCTGTTTTCAACTGCATATAAAAAGGCTGGTAGCATAACACAGGCTATAGCAATCACAAACAGATTGCCCCCCGTTTCTTCTCCCTTGTTCACCACGGAAATCATGAGAAGATTTGATGCTATGATCAACGTAGAGCAGATGATAAAAAAGGATTTCTTATTCATTTATGATACCTCACATACTATAGTATTTTGTTTCGAACCCAAGAAATATTCTTCAAACTATTGCAACACCATCTCGCCGTAAAGCAGTACTGTCTATAACTAGTTTCCTAGTTTTCTTCAAATACTGATTTTTTATTGAAGACAAGAATGGTAAGCTCATTAACCATTATAGCAAAAAATAATGATAACATATATTATTTTTCGGTTTATGAATGATATTCGTTATTTTGGTAAGGAGAAAGTTCTTTGTTCAATTCAAGATGTTTCAATAACCATTCAAGATTTGGATGAAATTTTTTTAAAAACAGTGCTATACTAAACTTGTCACATTTGTAATACGGCAAAAATCTATATTCGGAGGCAAGTAATCATGAAGAGTAAGATTTATTATATATCCAATATTTTTTATGGAATATTACTATTTTCTATTGGATTAACATCAAAAGTATTTATTTTTAGCAGTTTAATGTCTATAACTTTAATAACTCTATCTATAATAGGATTATTAAAAACTAAAAATAAAAAGTAGATATAGCAGAATTAGATTTCAAAAGTTAGAAACCTCTCCCGATAGTTGATGATAGAGAAAATTATTTCATACAAGCAATTTACTGTAACTCAAAACTAATTTGATTAACTATTCAACCATACAGACCGAGAAACAAGAACTCTCGGTCTTATTTTTTATCATTCTGCATGTACCACAGTAAGTACCTGACGAAAGACTTGATTTTGGCAGGTAGTATTTAGACTGGTATTGGGATGGCTTTCCACAATTTTCACGACGGTATAGAGACCAACTCCTCTCTCCTCCCCTTTAGAACTGGCTCCAAAGGAGAAGATTTCAGAAATATCGATGCCCTCTTCTTTGATGGAGTTTTCGATAATAAAGGTCTCCTGTGCTCCATTTTTTAAAAAGGCGATTGAAACATGAGGTTGACTGGCCTCTACACTAGCTTCAATAGCATTGTCACAAAGGATAGACACAATGGTTAGAAAATCAAGCAGTCTCATTCCCTCGACCTGAATCTCCTCAGGAACTTCGACATTAAAGACAATCTTCTTATCTCTGGCTTTTAGAAACTTTCCTGCTAGGAGACTTTTGAGGGCTTTATCACGAATATTCACTAATCTGCCCAGGTCATATTTGCTGTCCTGCAATTTTTCACTGGAATCCTTTAAGACCGAGTCGTAGACCTCTTTTATCTGCTCCATATCCTCCTCTTCAATGCCCAGACGTAAACTAGTCAAGAGGTTGCTATAATCATGGCGAAAACTCCGCACTTCCTTGTAAAGCTCCTCTATATGCCGACTATAGCGTTCCATATCTCTGTAGCGCAAGGCCTGCTCTTGGTCCAGTCTCTCATGAAGTTTTTCCTTCAAATAGGTATCCAATTTCTTGATCATCCCCATAAAAAAGAGAAGGTAAAACACTAGAATCAGATGGCGAACAGTCGTTGATTGAATACCTTGTTCATATTCAAAGAAAGACAGACTTTGCATCACTAGATAGTAGCCCCCCATTATCCAGTTAATCGTAGTCAGAGATTTTTGAAAACCTTTATCGAGAATCTCCTTTCTCAACTTAGTGAAATCATAGTCCAACCATTTCAAAAAGACTAAAACTATGAAGCAAACGAATATCATCATCAATAAAAAGATAGGATTGCTATCTTTATCTACAATTTCTTGTCCCAAAAATGGAAGCACAAAATAGGAGACCCCTCTATAAAAGAGATTCACCAATATCATTGGAAAGAGACCATAAAAGAAGAGAAGTTTTTTAGGAAGCCCTCTTAACAGTAAGAAAGACAAGCCTATACCGTACAAGGGTTCCATAAAATAAAATAGGAAACTATCTCCTACCATATAGCCAATCATTAAAAAAACAAAGGCCAACAGTATCTTAAAAAGAAAGGCTTTAAAAATCCTCTCAAAAGTGAGACCAATTCCATCCACCTTAAAGAAAATGACAATTTCTAGTCCATGAGTAATAAGTGTATACAATAATATCCAAGCAATATTCATAAACTCTCCTAGCTCAATGCAAGTTATTGATAGCTTCAGACACTTCCCTGACCTTATAACGCGCGATCATACAGCTTCCACCATTGGGAAAGTAAAGAAGTTTTTCTTTCTTATCCAAACGAACCACATTGGCAGGATTGATGAGAAAAGAGCGATGGCACTGCAAGAGACGGGGCTCCTGCTTGAAAACCTCCTCTAAACTCGCTGTAAATTCCAGCCTATCCGTCTTAGTATAGAGAATAACACGATGGGCTCTGGGCGACGTTTCGAGATAGTAAACCTCTTTAAAAGGATACTGGAATTGGGCAAATTTTGATTTAAAGTAAAAGCAATCTTCCGCCAGACTTTTACTGTCTTGACTATTGGCATAGAGGAGGGCTGTCTCGATCCGAGATTCAAACTCCTCTGCCGAAAGGGCCTTATCAATGTAGTCCAAAGCAGACACTTGGTAACGAAAGGACAGGGGCATAAACTCCGAGTGAGTCGTCACAAAGACTATCAAGGCATAAGGATCCCGATCCCGAATCTTTCTAGCCACTTCCAGCCCCTTCATCTCCTCATTTCGAATCTCAATATCCAAAAAGAATAGCTGATGGGCTCCCTTCTCATGCACCTCTGCCAGCAGCTGGTCTGGCTTACCAAAAACTTCAAAAGAGCTGGGAGTGATCTGATGTTCCTTCAAAAGTTTCTCAATCGTCGTTTCAATTCTAGCTTGTTGGGAAAAATCATCTTCTAAAACAAATATTCTCATCTTCTTACTCTCCTTGTTTCAATTTCTTCCTAAAAAGAGAATAGCAAAAATACTTTGATACAAGCCCACCAAATCCTAAACAGGCCTTCAACGCTCCTGAAAGGTATCTTGTTCCTCAAATAAGCATGATAATCTTACCACTATTTTATCATAAAATTTTAACAGTACCATTCAGGAAATTTCAAGGACAATTAAAGATTTTATGGTGAAAAAGGAGATAAAAGTGATAAACTGACAGTATCAAAACACAGTTGCTAGAAACAAGACTAGCACCAAGATTAAAGGAGGAATTCTCATGACAGATACAGACCCTATCAAAAGAGCTCAGACTTTGATTACTGACTTAAACAAAGCCTACCAAGCATGCAAACAGGCAACCGCTGACGACGTCCGCTTTCAGGAGCAATTAAACTCTATTCTTGGTTTTCTAGCCAAGGCTGAGACAGTGGATAATCGAGTCTTGATTGAACTGGAAAAATTTTACCAGACTTCCAGTCTTCTCATGGGACTCAGCGCCCTCAATCCCGATGCTCCAACTCGCGCCGCTTGGCGGGCCTATGACCGCTTCCACTTTGACCAAGTCAAGACCAAGTTGAGTCTCTACGGACCAACCATTATCTTGTAGAAAATAAAAGAAGCTGAGACAAACTGAACTCAACTTCTTTTTTAGTGTCATATAGACAATGTTAGTCCTGCATCTGACGTTTTACCTGATAAGGTAAGTACAAGACTAGTAAAACCAAACCAGCTCCCAGCAAGGCTAGAAGGGCTAGTTTTTCTTGGAAGGTAATCAACCCAACAACTAATTCCACAAGTAAAACAAAACTGGTCAATCCTCGGACTACCGCCTGCAAGCCTTTTTCCTTTTGCCCCTTGTCCAGCGGAAAGAGTTGGGTCAAATACTGGTAGTCAAAGGCATGATAGAGGGCCAGCAGCTGGAAGAGCAAGAGGTAGTTAAAGAGAACCACCACTGCTGTCGCAATCCAAGCTTGCTCGATAAAGACCTGCGCCAGCAAGGAAAGTAGGAGCAGACGCAGACTGAGAGCAAAGAGGTCTCCATTTCGCAGATAAGAACGCAGATAGAGATTTTGCCATATCTTCCCAGGCACCTTCTGAACAGCCTTTAGGATAAAGTCCAGATAGGCACGACGCTTGACGCTGTTTGAAATTCCCTTTACCTGCGTAAAGAGGGCAAAGAAACGAAGCAAGACTTGCTTACGCTTGCTTTCTTGGGAAATGACATAGTCCCAGTCCAGTCCAGTTTCAGTGAAAAATTTACTAGCCTTTTGACGAAAGAGGAAATATTTACCTACTCCCAATAAAAGCACATAGACCAGAAAAACAGGTAAGCCATAACCCATGGCTAAAAATAATGGCGCAAATAACAGCAAGAAAAGGGTCTGGACAAAGAGCCAAAAGACTAGGGAAATGCCAGTTTGACGCTTGAGATGGAGCTTGATTTCCTCTTCTCCGACCAAGAGAAAGAGCTTGTCTGGAGCCTCCATATAGGTGGCAATTCCTCCCCAAAGCAAAAGTAAAACAGAGGTAATTCCTACAAATAAAAGGATAGGCCAATGATTTTCAGGAAAATGCTGTAAAAGTTGACTGTACTGGTAGGCTAGAAAACCGATGAGAACCAGCAGAAACAAGACAAAGTGGTCATTGAGAACATAGCGCAAATAACCAAGACACTCCTTACGAAAAGCCTGCCTTCTCTTTAAAAACAAGTCTTTCATAGCTCCTCCTCTTTGGTCAGAGCCAAGTAA
>CAJZGT010000099.1 GCA_916048145.1 uncultured Streptococcus sp. | reverse complement strand
GTTTTGCTCCAAAGGTCGAATAAGTGACAATCTGCGCCACGTGTTGACTGCCATACCGATCACGAACATAACGAATGAACTCTGGTCTATAAAGGTCTGGAATGTCAATATCAATATCAGGCATGGTATATCGTTCACGATTGAGGAAACGTTCAAAAATCAGATTTTTCTCTACTGGATCAATCCCTGTGATATCAAGTGAGTAGGCGACCAAACTACCCACAGCAGAACCGCGTCCCATTCCCATATAGTAGCCTTGGGAACGTCCAAAACGCAATAAATCCCAAACAACTAGGAAATAGTCATCAAAGCCCATATCATGAATCACAGCCAACTCTTCATTTAAACGCTTTTGATAAAGACCTGAGGTTAGCCCCTTGACTATCAGTCCCTGCTCAGCCCTCTCTCTAAGTTCTTCTACTGCAGGCCTTTCAGGGTTAAAGCGAGGGAGTTTTAAACTTGGATCAAGTTGGTAGCTAACATTCCCTATCAAACCTTGGAGATTGGCAAGCGCCTGAGGGAAGCGATTTTTAAACCGAGCTTCTAAATCTGAGGCTGGTAGAAAGAGCCCTGGTTGTGAATGCACATCCACTTCTCTCAGACTGATATTACCTTTGACTGCCGACAAGATTTGCAAAACCTGTATGTCTTCTTTCTCAAAAGAGTTGACCTGATACAGTGGAAGAATCGGTTTGGTAAAGACTTCTTGGTGAGTATCGGGACTAACCCCAATAAAATAATCATGGCCTAAATCCAGCTGATTGATTCCATCAAAATAAGAAACAATAACAGCAACATCCTCAAGGTGACTAGTAAAGTCAGACCAATTTTTTCGTCCCGTCATTTTTAAAGTGGATAACTTCATCAACTCTTGGTAACCCTTAGTAGATAGAGCTAGAAAACGAAAAGAGATCTCCTTCTCGTCTATAATCAAGGTCATTTCAAGACCAATTAGAGGTTGGATTCCATATTTTCGAGTCACTTCTAAAAAATGATAGGCTCCATAGAGATTATCCACATCCATAATAGCAAGGTGAGAATAACCATAGTTTTTAGCTATTTGTACATATTTTTCAATCGAAACTACACTTCCCATAAAACTATAAACTGTTTTGGTGTCAAGTTGTGCAATCATGAACTCACCTCTCCTATTTTGATATATTTCTATTATACCATTTTACACCCCATATTTCTTAATCAGTCCATTAAGTACAAACTGATTATCCTTATCCAATTCTAAACAGTAGTATAAAACAGATTCTGCAAAGATTAACCTATTTTTATATTATTATGTTTTAAATAAAAATTCAAAACATTTTTATACCATATAAAGAATAATAAGACAAACATATATATTCTTTTGTTCTTTGTAAATCTTTAAACATGACTATATTTTATATTTTATTTACTGTAAATTATCATAAGTAACAGTAAATCTATACTATATTTTGAAATTTATTTCATTAGGGTTTATTTATTCCATTTTTCCCATTTTTTTGATATAATAAATTTAGTGTTTTTTCAAAGGAGAATACTATGCATTTTAATCAATTCAGCTATCTAGCATTTTCTAGTTCGCAATTGTTAAATGAATTGGAAAAGCTAGGGCTAAATCTAACACCACATCTGCCTTCAAAAAAGCAGTTTGAACACTTCATTCGTTGGAGTTTTTTTACTTACTCCAATACCGACTATGCTCTATCTACAATCTCGATAGATAAGGACACTGACTTTCTGACTTTTTGTCAGTCAGACAGAGAGTTGACTGCAGATATTTTCTATACTGTAGCCTTTCAACTCTTAGGTTTTTCTTACTTGGTTGACTTTGAAGACAGTGATGTTTTTCGTAAAGAGACTGGTTTTCCCATTGTATATGGTGACTTGATTGAAAATTTCTATCAGTTACTCAATACTCGCACCAAAAAGGGGAACACTCTTATCGACCAACTTGTCAGCGACGGTCTTATTCCTGAGGATAATGACTATCACTACTTTAACGGCAAGAGTTTAGCTACTTTTTCTAGCCATGATGTCATTCGTGAAGTTGTTTACGTTGAGACTCGTGTCGATACTAACCAAAAAGGGCTACCAGACTTAGTCAAGGTCAGCATTATTCGTCCTCGTTATGAAGGGCAAATCCCTGCTATCATGACTGCAAGTCCCTATCATCAGGGAACAAATGATAAGGCTAGTGACAAGGCTCTATACAAGATGGAGGGTGAGCTTGAAGTAAAACCTGCTCACAAGATCGAGCTAGAGGAACCTCAACTCAATCTCGTCCAACCTCAAGGTCAAGCTGAGCTAGTGTCAGAAGCTGAAGAAAAGCTGACACACATCAACGCTAGCTATACACTCAACGACTACTTCCTTCCACGAGGGTTTGCTAATCTCTATGTCTCAGGTGTTGGTACCAAAGACTCCACTGGTTTCATGACTAATGGGGACTACCAGCAAATCGAAGCCTATAAAAATGTCATTGATTGGCTCAATGGTCGTTGCCGAGCCTTCACTGACCACACGCGCCTGCGTCAAGTCAAGGCTGACTGGTCAAATGGAAAAGTTGCCACAACTGGACTTTCCTATCTAGGTACCATGTCCAATGGTCTTGCAACTACAGGAGTCGATGGGTTAGAAGTCATTATTGCCGAGGCAGGCATTTCTTCATGGTACAATTACTATCGTGAAAACGGTCTGGTGACTAGCCCAGGTGGATATCCAGGGGAGGACTTTGACTCTCTTGCTGAACTAACCTACTCTCGTAATCTCTTGGCTGGCGACTATATTCGTAGTAACGAAGCTCACCAAGCTGATTTAGAAAAAGTAAAAGAGCAACTGGATCGCAAGTCTGGTGACTACAATCAGTTTTGGCATGACCGCAACTATCTTCTCAATGCCCATAAGGTAAAAGCAGAGGTTGTCTTTACTCATGGTTCTCAGGATTGGAATGTCAAACCACTTCATGTTTACCAGATGTTTCATGCTCTTCCTGATTATATTAATAAGCATCTCTTTTTCCATAATGGTGCCCATGTTTATATGAACAATTGGCAGTCCATTGACTTTCGTGAATCCATGAATGCCTTATTGACTAAGAAATTATTGGGGCTAGATATAGATTTTCAACTTCCAACCGTTATCTGGCAGGACAATACCGCTCCTCATACTTGGCAGATTCTTTCTGATTTCGGTAATCAAGAAAGCTCAGAAACCTTCGCACTTGGTCAAGAAGAGCAAGTTATTCAAAACCAGTACTTAGATAAGGATTTTGATCGTTATGGTAAGACATACCAATCCTTCAATACAGAACTCTATCAAGGGAAAGCCAATCAAATCACCATTGACCTTCCTGTGACCAAAGATCTTCACTTGAACGGTCGAGCTCAGCTCAATCTTCGTATCAAATCCAGCACAAACAAGGGGCTCTTATCTGCCCAATTACTGGAACATGGTCAAAAGAAATACCTACAACCTTATCCAGCTGTTTTAAGTGCTAGAACCATTGACAATGGTCGCTACCACATGTTGGAAAATCTATGTGAATTACCATTTAGACCAAATGAACAACGAGTCGTGACAAAAGGCTATCTCAATTTGCAAAATAGAAATGATTTACTGTTAGTAGAGGATATTACTGCAGATGAATGGATGGATATCCAGTTTGAACTGCAACCGACTATTTACAAGTTAAAAGAAGGAGACACTCTCCGTTTAGTCCTCTATACTACTGACTTTGAAATCACCATACGTGACAACACCGCTTACCACCTAACTGTTGATCTTGAACAGTCTACTCTTATCCTACCTTGTCAAAAGGTATAATATATCAGACTGTTCAATATGGAACTATTTCCACTTGAACAGTCTAAGGAAACATAAACTTAGTATCAAATTCACTCTCAAAGAAGGACTTGTGATAAGCCCATAACTGGAGTTTGAACAAAAGATACCGCCCCATAACCAACATGTGTGACCCTCTATCATACACGCTACCACACCACATGTTGGTCAATCTCTGTGAATTGACATTTAGTATAAATTCACAACAAGCCGTGACAAATGCTACCAAAATTGAATGATTCACTGTTAGTAGAGAACAACCATGCTGATGAAGGAATAGACAGCCAATTCATCTGTACCCAACTAGTGACAAGTTAAAAGAAGGAGATTTTCTCCGTATAGTTCTTTATACTACTGACTTTAAAATCATCATACGTGACAATACCGCTTACCACCCGACTGACGATCTCGTTCAGTCCACGCTTTCTGTACCTTGTACAAGGAGTAATATTTTATGAACAAATCCGAACACCGACACCAACTCATACGAGCTCTTGTAACGAAAAACAAGATCCATACTCAAGCTGAGCTACAAGCTCTTCTTGCCGATAATGATATTCAAGTTACACAAGCTACACTTTCGAGAGATATTAAAAGTATGAACCTCTCAAAAGTACGAGAAGAAGACAATTCTTACTACGTGCTCAATACAGGTTCTATCTCAAAATGGGAAAAACGTCTCGAAATTTACATGGAAGATGCTCTTGTCTTGATGCGCCCAGTTCAACATCAAGTCCTGCTAAAAACCCTTCCTGGACTTGCTCAATCCTTTGGTTCTATCATTGATGCTTTGAGCTTCCCCGACGCTATCGCTACCCTCTGTGGCGATGATGTATGTCTTGTCATCTGTGAAGATGCAGAAGCTGCTCAAAAATGCTTTGAAGAACTGAAAAAATTCGCTCCACCATTTTTCTTTGAAGAATAAAAAA
>CAJZGT010000098.1 GCA_916048145.1 uncultured Streptococcus sp. | reverse complement strand
CTCGTTGGTCTTACTGGTATCAAACTCATGGCGCCACACGGAGGAATCTTCGTTATCGCCCTTACTTCAAATGCTCTCCTTTACCTCGTTGCTGTCTTGGTAGGAGCAATCGTAAGTGGTGTGGTCTATGGTTACCTACGCAAACCTCAAGCAGTGAAATAAAAGGGAACTATATACCAGTTTAAACCAACCACAAGATATAGTATTTTTGAAAATACGAAAAAAGGCGATTGTCCAAGCGGAAATCGTCTTTTTGATATTTAGAACAAGTTCAACCTAATATTTCCACCAAACTGTGTCTTTTCAAGAGCAACTTGTGCTAATTGATTGAGTGCTTGTTCACTATTTTCTTGATTATAGAATTTAAGACCTTTGATGATAACTCCTTCAACTTCATCCTCGAAAACCAAATCTTCCTGATGGTCGTTGATATATGTAAGAAGCTCTTCTTTCCATCTATCCTTTTCTACCAAATGTTCACCTTTGGGTTCAATGAAGATTTGAAGATAGTAATCCTTATTTTGCAGAAGTAGGATAAAGTCGGGTTGAAATCCTGAGAAATTGATTTCCCGTGGATTATCTTCAAATTGATGCAATTTCAATCGTTCAACTTTATCTGTCCCTTTTAGCATATTTTCATCCATTCGAATGAGGAAAATATCTCCGTATTTCTCCCTTAGTTCATCAATATGGTTGGCGATAGCATTAACTAGATTTTCTTCATTCCTATTGATTATAGCTGATTGATAAGCAAAGAAGTCAAATTTTTCAAATGAAATATTAGATACTTTTTGTTCGATGAAGGATTCACTCTTCTTAGCTGTATCATAATTAGGTATTCGTTTACGATAATCAACGAGATATTCTGTAATTGGATACCCGATAAAGCGATTCGTCCCCCTTGCTTTGCGATAACCTGCCTTTATTTGGATAGCCAGCAGGTTAAAAAAGTTATCAACAATTTTCAGCTTTTCCATAGCTGAAAAGTCTTCTACAATGGTTTCTTTTTCTGTTGTGACAGAAAGTGTAAGATTCTGCAAATCTAGCCAATTTTCACCCCAAAAATCTTCCAGAGACTTGAGATTTGGGAGATATCTTTTCAGATTTCCAAATCGGAAAAAGTTAGAGCGACTAATTGATTTTTTAAAATAACGAATATCAATTCCCTTTAATTGAGACGTTTTTAACTCTATTGCTTCAGCTGAAAGGTAAGCTGTTTCATAAGTAGATTTAAAATAAGTTACATTGGCTAGCTTAGAAATTTCAATACCATATGCACGTAAATTCACATAGTGACTGTCAGGAATTTCCTCAGTTTCATTATAATAAAGTTTACCTATTTTAAAGATTTGGGTTTTCTTGAAAGAGGGTTTTAGTTTGATTTCAATCGGAGGATTTTTTTCATCAGTCCCAGTCGCAAGATTCATCTTGTCAAGTGATGCCATCAAATTCTTGATGTATTGCGGTTCATTAAGGGTATGGTAGTGTAGTGTTTCCAACAAAAGACTTGCCGTTTCATCTGATTCATCAAATCGTCTTTGGTAAGAAATCTTTTGATTTAAGGAGAAAGGATTGTATCGTGCCCCACGTCCAATCAACTGAGCTTCGGAATTGGTTGATTTAGCATCTCTTTTATCATTGTTCTTACCCAGATTGCTAATACGAACAATATCGTATAGATTGAGTACATCCCAACCTTCTGTTAATTTTGCCACAGCAAAAACTACACGATATAGATTGTTGGGCGATTCAAGCGAATTGAGGGCTTGATACTGTCCTGTTTCTAGCAACCATTTTGAGCCACTATCTGAATCATTTGCATTTAGAATTCTAGCTGGTGAGAAACCACGCTTGATTTCTCGAACAATAGTTGAAAGATCATCCTTTTCGATATAATACTGATAAGCTAGCTGTAGGGTATGGCTTTGCTCTTCTGATACACTTCTCAATTGCGAAATAAGGAACGACCTTAAACTTTCCACGGTCAGACCATCAATCATCTCATTGAATAGATTATTTGCTTCATAAGAAGCATCAATTTTATGTGATTTAAAAAGAATGACAGGCTTTATTTCAACACCGAATTTTTCTAGAGCAAATTTGCGACGATATTCACTCAGAAGAACGGTACTAAGCATGTTATCTTCGTTGGAATTCCCCGTCTGAATGCGTCTTACATTTTTCGAATATCGCTCTTTGATGTATGAATCCAAGGTATAACGGTAAATAATCTTATCTCGATATTTTTGATAAATGGTGTCATCGTCAAAATCCAGTGTTGCTGTAAACTCCAGCAAGAGATTATCAGCATGTGCGTGAAGAAGAGAAAGTAGGCTTTTTTCCCATGAGACTTTTTCTAATTCTGCTTTACTTTTCTTTTTTGTAGAAGCAGAATAGTGATGAGCCTCGTCTGCCAGAATAATCATTTTTGTTTTCTGATAATCTTTTAATGACATTACATTTTCTGCCTGTGTATACAATTCATTTGTCAACGTTTGAATTGAAACGAATTTGATGTTGATAGAATTCGAAAGTGGAAACTCAGGAAATCTTCCTGAAATCTGATTGATAAAGATATGTTCCCCATCAATTTCTAGGTTAGAATCAAAAAGAAACTTAGTAGATTGGGCACTCGTTAGGTTATCAATCGTCTTATTCAGAACACCATTTGTATTCACTGTAAACAGAAAATTTTGATACCCTTTTTCTTTATAGAGATAGAGGATTAAACCAGCCATCAAATCAGTCTTTCCTGAACCAGTCGCCATATTAAACATGAGTTGTCTAGGTTTTCGAAACTTGAATGTTTCTGATGTCTGTGTGTAATGAAAATAACGAATAGCCTCACTCTGATAGTAACGTGGTTCGTGCTTGAGATTTTCTACAATATACTGTGGCAACTCCCAGCCATGCTGTTCATGCAAAATATCCATATCCAGCTGTTTCAATTCATCGAAGAGTTCAAAGATCAGTTCTTTTTTCTTTGCTTTTCTAATCATCATTTCTCTCCATAAAAACTCTTATTGAAATCGTAATCTGATTGAGATAGTTGCGATTTAATAGTTTCATCATCAATTTCGGAGTAGTTGTGATAGAGCTGATTTTTATCAATAATCTTCACAAGAATTTTTTTCTGCATTTCAAATTTTTCATCCCAGATAGATTGAGCAACTTCTTTTAAATCAACTCTAAAATCAAAGTCAAGTGTGGCTTTCATGTCGTCAAAGATAGCCTTTAATTCATCAGAATGTTTAGAGTTAAGAACAGCATCAATAAAGGTCGAGTTTTTATCCATTAATTCAGTATAAATGAATGAACCACCGCCAGACCAAGCAACATCTTGAGAAATGCCGCCTTGTTCTCCATCAATAACTTTCTTTAATCTTTCGACAGCTACGGTTTCAATATAATCCATTTGTTCAATACCGATGTACTGACGATTCATCTTGTGAGCAACTGCTACAGTAGTTCCTGACCCCATAAAGAAATCAAGGACAAGATCTCCTTCTTCACTACTAATTTTTATCAAATTATAAATAAGTCTTTCAGGTTTTGGAAAATCAAATAACCTATCACCACTAAATAACTCTCTAATCTCCTCAGCTCCACGTTGATTCGTACCAAATGAGTTATCCCAAAAATCATTTGGTATTTGACCCTCCGAATCTTGTAAATATAGTTTACCATATGGTTGTTCTTGCCCACCTCGTGTCCAATATATCTTTCCTAAATTATCTAAACGTTCTATTTCTTCTTTCTCTTTCATCCAAGGGCCATAAAGTTTTTTACCTGTAGGAGTTGTTAGTTCGTAATTATATTTACCCCTAGTCTTATCCAATAAAATTTGTCGTCTGAAATAACCGTTCTCATCTGAATAACGATATTCTTTTCGAGCTTTGTCGGTTAGTGGTAACTTATTTAATTTTCCACTCGATTTCTTATAAATAAGTATATAATCTGTTACTTTTGCAAATTCTCCAATATTTGCTTGATTATCAGATTTTCTCCACGAAATCGTACCAATATATTTATCCCCTCCCAATATATTATCTGCTAATAATTTTAATTGGGCATATCCTTCTTCTCCAATTATAATTATGCATAATCCCTCATCAGAAAGCATCTCCTTGGCAACATCTAATCTATTTTTCATAAAAACTAACCAAGTAGATAATTTAAAATTTGAATTATAATTAAATGCATCACTACTCTTAGTTTTTTTAAAATAGTAAGGTGGATCAATAATTATACTTTTAATTTTTCCAGCAAAACGTTTTTTCAAACTGTGGAGTGCTAACAGGTTGTTTCCCTTGATAATCAGGTTATCTGTATCCTTGATTTTTGATACAGGTGAAGAGCCATTTTTATCATATTTCTTAGCATTTTTTAAAATCTTTTCATCAAGGAGGACATCAATCTCCTCTCTAGCAACTATTTCATTTAAAAAGGATTCAGTAGCGTCTTCTTTTGAGACATCTTCCTTACTCATTCCTGCCTTTAAGATAGTATCTTTATATGGAAAATCCAGTACAACATCTGTAACTTCATCCAAATAACGATTATTCATGGATAGTCCAATTTTGTTAGTGTAACGTGTGTAAGAGTTCGACCAATATTTATCAACTTCAAGTATTTGAATGATATCATTGATTTTCAAAATTGTCGCACCAGCAATATCCTCGGTAAATGCTTCATTTAGAATTGCATTTGTCAAAATTTTTTCAACCAACTCAGGTTTATAATTATCTAAATCGTTTATAATAGTGTCTTTTTTTAATAGTCCTTCAGCTACATACTGTTCATCAAAGCTTTCCACCACCTCTCGCAGGGCTCGTTGAATTGCTGTTTCGAATGCCTGGCTCATACAGATACCTCGCTTTTAGAAACAACAGAAAAGACCTTCTCACAAAAATGTGAAAAAGTCTGTTTTAGGGCT
>CAJZGT010000097.1 GCA_916048145.1 uncultured Streptococcus sp. | reverse complement strand
TGGAAATCCCTAACTTCCCACCATTGGTATTCGAATTTGACGAAAAATTGAACGTAGTTTCTGAATACTACCTTGGAAAATAATCTATAAACAGAAAGCCTAGGAATTCCTAGGTTTTTTTGTATCTAAGTTTAAAAAAAGGCAATTTAGCTAATTGAAAAAGTATAAAATGAGAGGATAGAGCTTATGCTGTAGTGGGTTGTATGAATTAATCTTCTTTTGATGCGTAGCTCCAGTGTTCGTAGTTATAGGTTGATAAGATTATATCCGTGATTTCTTCCGGTTCTTCTTGAGCTCCCCCAGCAATCCAAAGAGAAATAATTCCTTCAATACTTGATAAGAAGATTTCCAAAGCGTATTTGTGAGGAATTTGGAAGTTTTCTGATAAGAAATGACGAGTCGTTTCTTTTTTATTTTCAGTTAGAATAATGCTACTTAGAAATTCACGAATTGCACCACGAAAGTCTATGTAATGACTTTGGGACAAGGCGTTAATAAGGCGTTCGTTCGAACGTAATATATAGAAGTTGGCTAACATAAACTTTCTAGGCGATTCTCTTTCTTTTTCTAAAAAAATGTAGAGCTTGGAAATAATTTCACTTTTAAAACTGTCAATCATTTGATATTTGTCTTCATAGTGTAGATAGAAAGTTCCCCTATTAATTCCTGCCCGTTTACAGAGCTTACTAATTGATATATTTTCAAATTTATCCTCTGATAGCAGCTGAATCAAAGCTTCTTTGATGTCTTCCTTAGTAGTAGTTTTTCGTTTCTGAACCATTTTATCTTCCTTCTTCTTAAATCAACACTTTGTTGATTTTTGATTATTGCTTTTTGACTTAGCCCATTATATAATATTTGTGATTTAGAATCAACATCTTGTTGATTTAAGAAAACGAGCTTTGAAAAGGAGATAAACGATATGGCTTATATTGAAATGAAACACAGCTACAAGCGTTATCAGGTTGGGGATACGGAGATTGTGGCTAATCGTGATGTGAATTTTGAAATTGAAAAGGGGGAGCTGGTCATTATCCTTGGTGCTTCTGGTGCTGGAAAATCAACGGTTCTCAATCTCCTAGGAGGTATGGATACCAATGATGAGGGAGAGATTTGGATTGATGGTGCCAATATTGCCAACTATAGTTCGCACCAACGAACAAACTATCGTCGTGAAGATGTAGGCTTTGTTTTTCAATTTTACAATCTGGTCTCCAATCTGACAGCCAAGGAAAATGTGGAATTGGCCTCAGAAATCGTGACAGATGCCTTGGATCCAGAGCAAGTGCTCAAAGATGTGGGGTTAGATCATCGCCTCAATAACTTTCCAGCCCAGCTTTCTGGAGGGGAGCAACAGCGAGTCTCCATTGCACGCGCAGTAGCTAAAAATCCTAAAATTCTCCTTTGTGATGAACCAACTGGAGCCTTGGATTATCAGACAGGCAAGCAAGTCTTGAAGATTCTCCAAGACATGTCTCGTCAACAGGGAGCGACGGTAATCATCGTGACTCACAATAGCTCGCTAGCTCCTATCGCAGATCGGGTGATTCACATGCGTGATGCCACTGTTATGAGAGTAACAATCAATGCGCATCCACAGGCTATCGATACATTGGAGTATTAGCATGAAAAAAACATACCGAAAAGACTTGCTCCAGTCGGTGACTGCTTCTAAGGGACGCTTTTTATCTATCTTGACCTTGATGATGCTGGGTTCTTTAGCTCTAGTAGGTCTCAAAGTGACTAGCCCAAATATGGAACGTACGGCTGAGGATTATCTCAATAAAGCCAATACTTTGGATCTGGCTGTGATAGCTGATTATGGCTTGGACAAAGAAGATCAAGACGAACTAAAGACCCTTCAAGGAGCAAGTGTTGAGTTTGGCTATATGGCAGACCTAACCGTTGAAAATAGTGAAGAAGCGGTTCGACTTTATTCCAAGCCGGAGGGAATTTCAACCTTCCAAGTGACAGAAGGACGACTTCCAGAGGCTGATGGGGAAATTTCCTTGGCAGATTTCTGGAAAGACCGCTATCAGATTGGACAGACTATCACCTTTAGCAAGAAAGAAGAGAAGATCGTCATAAAATCCCAATCTTTCACCATTACTGGATTTGTCCATTCGGGTGAAATGCTTTCTCAAAAAGACTTGGGAGGGGCTAGTAGTGGAAATGGAAGTTTGGCAGGTTATGGAGTGATTGTAGCCAGTCAGTTTGACTCAGATGTTTATAGCATTGCGCGTGTGCGCTATGATGATTTAAAAAATTTGGATGCTTTTTCATCAGACTATAGAAGCAAACGAGATCAACACCAGGAAGACTTACAAAACTTGCTTGCCGATAATGGTCAAAAAAGATTGGCAAGTATCAAAGCAAATGGGCAAAAGAGCTTGGAAGAGGGAAAAGTAGAACTCCAAATAGCTAAAAGCAACCTTCAAAAAGGCAAGAGTCAGATAGAACAGACTGAAAGTCGATTGAAAACTCAAGAAGAACAAGTGACCGCTTTGCCTGAGCCTCAAAAGAGTCAAGCCAAGGAGCAATTGACAAAAGCTAAGGAAGAATTGGCTACAGAAAAAGAAAAAATGGCTCAGACAGAGAGTAATCTAGCCAAGGAAAAAGAGAAGCTTGAACAACACCAGAAAGAGCTTGATGAACTGGCAGAGCCTACTTACCATGTATATAACCGCCAAACCATGCCAGGCGGTCAAGGCTATCTCATGTACAGTAACGCTTCAGCAAGTATTCGTTCTGTCGGGAATATCTTTCCCGTGGTGCTTTTTATGGTTGCTGCAATGGTAACCTTTACAACTATGACTCGCTTTGTGGATGAAGAGCGTACCAATGCTGGTATTTTCAAGGCCCTAGGTTACCAGAATAAAGATATTGTTGCCAAGTTTGTCCTCTATGGTTTTCTTGCAGGAACTGTGGGAACCGTTTTAGGAACGCTTCTAGGACATTATCTCCTTGCAGGCGTGATTTCGGATGTTATAACAGCTGGAATGGTCGTTGGGAAAAGTCAGGAGTATTTCTACTGGTCTTATAGCCTTCTTGCCCTGGCCTTAAGTTGGGTATCCAGTGTCTTGCCAGCTTATCTAGTGGCACGGAGGGAATTGCACGATGAAGCAGCCCAACTTTTGCTGCCCAAACCTCCCGTTAAAGGATCAAAGATTTTGCTGGAACGCCTGAGTTTTATTTGGAGTCGTTTGAGCTTCACTCATAAGGTTACGGCGCGAAATATTTTCCGTTATAAGCAACGGATGTTGATGACCATTTTTGGAGTTGCGGGTTCGGTTGCTCTCCTATTTGCAGGTCTTGGCATTCAGTCTTCTGTGGGAGGAGTTGTCGATCGTCAATTTGAACAAATCCAGCAATACCAGATGATTGTAGCGGAAAAGAGCAGTGTAACGGAGCAAGAAAAAGCAGATCTAGAAAGTGCCTTGCAAGCTAATCCTATCCATGCTTACCAAAAAATCTACTCTAAATCCATTGAAAAAGATTTCAAAGGAAAAGCAGGACTTCAGACTATCACTATAATGGTCACAAGCAGAGAAAATTTCAAACCCTTTATCGCATTAGAGGAAAATGGCCAAGAGGTGCAGGTCACAGATGGAGCAGTCGTGAGTCAAAAACTAGCTCAACTAGCAGGTGTTACGGTTGGAGATAAGCTGGAGCTTGATGGAAAAGAAATCAGGGTATCGGCTATTTCTGAAAACTATGTTGGACACTTTGTTTATCTCAACCGAGCGACATACGAACAAGTCTACGGTACCAGTCCGAAAGACAATACCTACCTAGTAAAATTAAAAGAGCCAACACCATCCAATACGGAGAAAGAAGCTGCGGCCTTTATGAAAAAAACTGCTGTTTCTGGGGTGGTCCAAAATGCAACAGCTATCCACCTCTTTGAATCCGTGGCTAGTTCGCTCAATAAAACCATGGCAATCCTTATCCTTGTTTCCGTCTTGCTAGCCATTGTCATTCTTTACAATCTCACCAATATCAATGTGGCAGAACGTATCCGTGAACTTTCGACCATAAAGGTTCTCGGTTTCCATAATAAAGAAGTGACCCTCTATATCTACCGCGAGACCATGGTGCTGTCCTTTGTGGGGATTGTTCTCGGTTTGGTATCCGGCTACTATTTACATCAATTTTTGATTCAAATGATCTCACCTGCCACCATACTTTTTTATCCACGAGTCAGCTGGGAAGTCTATGCTCTTCCAATCGTAGCAGTGACTGTAATCTTAGCCTTACTGGGTCTCTTTGTTAATCACCACTTGAGAAAAGTAGATATGCTTGAAGCCCTGAAATCAGTAGAGTAAATCAGTTGACAAAGTCTCTGCTTCTTGGTAGAATAAGAACTGTCGTAAAGACAAATAACTTCTTCTTGGTTACAGGCATGCCAACCTGTCACTCGGATGAAGCCAAATAAAAAGGAGAAACATCATGGCAATCTCAAAAGAGAAAAAAAATGAAATCATCGCACAATATGCACGTCACGAAGGTGATACAGGTTCAGTAGAGGTTCAAGTTGCTGTCCTTACTTGGGAAATCAACCACCTTAACGAACACATCAAACAACACAAAAAAGACCACGCTACTTACCGTGGATTGATGAAGAAAATCGGTCGCCGTCGTAACTTGCTTGCATACTTGCGTAAAAACGACGTTAACCGTTACCGTGAGTTGATCAACTCTCTAGGACTTCGTCGTTAATTCAAGATACAAAGGCCGTCAAAAGCACAAAGCAAAAATAGGAAAATTGACGAAGAAACTTCAGTTTCTAGGAGATTTTATCTTTTTTGCCAAGTGCTTAGGCCGTGTTCAATTGAGCATATCTTGATAATGAAGCTACTCTAAATTGGGTAGCTTTTTTACTTTTGTAACCTTACCTCGATATACTCAAGTATAATCTTCGGTTACGGTTCCTAGCACTGTAA
>CAJZGT010000096.1 GCA_916048145.1 uncultured Streptococcus sp. | reverse complement strand
AACGAAGATATCTGGCACTTGAACTAAGATACAAGATTTATACTAATACACTTTCCTATGAAGCGAATTTCGATTGAAATTCGCTTTTTTGAATGCTTGAGTAGAAATATACCTCAGATACTTTATTGAAATGGAGCATCTATACAGAGTTATGGCTTACATCTATTAGTTATCATTATTTTTATCTGAAAATTGTAGGAAAGTGTGTTAAAATGGAAACGTATACAAGTAGTTGTTTGGATATCAAATTAGAATTTGAAGAGGTCATTATGAGTAATTTGGAAATAGGGAAACGGATTCGTACTTTACGGACTGAAAAAGGACTGAGTAGGGAAGCCTTTTGTGGAGATGAAAAAGAACTTACTGTTCGTCAGTTGGGCCGAATTGAAACTGGAAATAACTTGCCCAGTTTAGCTAAACTAGACTATATAGCGAAAGTATTGGGAATTCCAATATCTCAGTTAATTGACGAGGGATTGTTAATTGTTCCTAAAGAGTATTTAAAACTAAAAACGAAATTGATACGTCAATCTATTCATGGCGATGAAGAAAAAGTCCGTCAGCGTGAGGCTATCTTTGAAGATATTCAGGAACATTTTTATGACCAACTGCCTGAAGATGAGCAAGTATCAGTTGAGGTTCTACAAGCTATTGATGATGTATATGTTTCCGAAAATGTTGAATTTGGAGAGGGCTTGATTGAGGAATATTTCAATCAAACTTTGCTACAAACGGAGTATTCTGTAAATGATTTATTGATCTTATATTTATATTTTTTATCAAATGCTATTAGTTTTAAACGAAATGATGACGTTTTAAAAAAAGTAAGAAATAACATCGTGACCATAATTGACTGTTCAGATAACACTTACATGCATCTACTACAAAGAGTATTAATTGCAATACTGTTGTATCAATTGAGAAACGAATACTACGAAGATATCTCCGTTATTTTTAGTTTTCTAAGAGAAATTATGATGGAAATTCAAGATTCAAACTTAAAACCAACGGTAGACTACTTGGAAGCCAAATATTACCTATACGGGGAAAAAGATAAAGAAAAAGCCCTACAATACTATGAAAAAGCTATCAATGGGGCAGAATTTTTTAATGATATGAATTTCAAAAATCGAGTGATAGAGGAGAGAAAGGAAGAATTTCCAGATATGTAAAAAAACTCTTTGTTTATTGTGGAGGTGGCTGATAAGCATTCTAAGTAAGAATTTAATATATTTGAAGTAATAGTTGATAACAAATAGTCATAACTACTTTTATTTGCTGTGTGTAAAAGTCTATTTATAGAGGAATGAGATGAAAAATTTAGAAATCGGGAAACGGATTCGTACCTTACGAACTGAAAAAGGATTGAGTAGAGAGGCCTTTTGTGGAGATGAAAAAGAACTTACTGTTCGTCAGTTAGGTCGAATTGAAACTGGAAATAACTTGCCCAGTTTAGCTAAACTAGACTATATAGCTGAAGTGTTAGAGGTTCCGATATCTCAGTTAATTGACGAGGGATTGTTAATTGTTCCTAAAGAGTATTTAAAACTAAAAACGAAATTGATTCGTCAATCTATTCATGGCGATGAAGAAAAAATCCGTCAACGTGAGGAAATCTTTGAGGAAATTCAGGAACGCTTTTATGACCAACTTCCTGAGGATGAGCAAGTAGCAGTTGAGGTTCTACAAGCCATTGATGATGTATATGTTTCTGAAAACGCGGAATTTGGAGAGGGTTTAATTGAGGAGTATTTTGAGCAGTTACTTTTAAAAACAAATTATGACACCAATGATTTACTAATTTTACACCTATATTTTTTAAAGTGCACTTTGAATGCCAAGCCAATTGATAATGTATTTGAAAATATCTATTCTAACATCTTGGAGCAAACTAATTTCTCTGATGCCAACAATATTCATTTGATTCAAAGGGTTATTGTATCAATTGTTTTATATCACTTTAATATTGAATATTATGATTTAATGCCCCAAACGCTAAGTGCTGTACGAGAAATAATAGATGAAATACAAGATTTTGCTTTACTACCTACAGTAGATTTTTTTGAAGCCAAATATTATATTCATACTAATCAGAATAAAGATCTTGCTTTGGACTACTATAATAAAGCAATAAACGGATCGGAATTATTAAATGATAAATCATTTAGGGATAGAGTAATAGAAGAAAAAAATAAGGATTTTCCATAATTTCAATTTAAAAACAGGACATAAATGTCAGTGGACATTTATGTCCTGTTTTTTTACTCTCGTAAGGGATATACTGTTATTGTAAATAAGTTAAGCAGAACGCAATGCTAGAAATATTTCTATTTAAACGGGATGTAGATTAGCAGGCGGGAGGAAAATATGGTAAAAACAATTGACTATTATATGGATGAAAAGTTTGTCAAGAAAGACTATCTGATTATCAAAAATAGTCTAGATAGCAGACGACTATGTAAAGTAACACTTGATGAGAAGTTGCTAAAATTAGTTCTCTTGCTTCCAAATGAAATGAGAGAAATCAAAATGGACTCCAACTTAAAGCCTAGAATTAGAGTTGTTGACATAACCGATGGGAGTGAGTGAAGTTTCTAAAATACAATTTATCATTAGAAAGAGGTAATACAATGATTAAGGTAGAAAGAGTTACAAAGCGATTTGGAGATAATATTGCTTTAAATCAAATTAGTTTTTCAATAAACGAAGGAGAAATTTTTGGATTCCTAGGTCCATCTGGTTCAGGGAAGACAACAATGATCAATATTCTGACAGGACAGCTACAGGCTAACAGCGGAAAGACAGAATTATTAGGGAAAGATTCTCAAAAATTACTTCCGTCAGATTTTGAAGAGTTAGGTTTGGTAGGTGACACAAGTGGTTATTACGAAAAATTAAGTTTGTACAATAACTTGTTGCTATTTGCAAGACTATACGGAGTTTCAAAATCCCGAATTGAAGAAATTCTAAAACAAGTTGGTCTGTATGATAGTAAAGACACTCCAGCTGAGAAACTTTCTACAGGAATGCGTCAACGAATGCTTTTAGCTCGTGCTTTAATCAATTACCCTAAAGTTCTATTTTTAGATGAACCTACAAGTGGGTTAGATCCCACCACCTCAAAGAAGATTCACAAATTACTACAGGAGTTAAAGGAAAGAGGAACAACCATTTTCTTAACTACTCATGATATGAATGAGGCGACTTTATTATGTGATAACCTAGCTCTTTTGAATAAAGGTGATCTTATTGAACAAGGAAGTCCAAGCGAAATTATCCAAAAATACAACACGGAAAAGAATGTTGCAGTAACCTATAGTGATTCTACTAAAAAGGTAGTGCGCTTTGAAGACTTGCAGCAAGAAGATTATAAAAAAATGATGACGATTCACTCATGTGAACCAACTTTAGAAGATATTTTTATTAAATTGACAGGAGAAAAATTAGATGTTTAAGAGAATTTTAGCCCTTATCTGGTTGAGGACACAAGTATTGTTAACAAATAAAAACACTTTGGTACAGGTAGTATTCCCATTCTTTCTGGTTCTACTCTTCCAAAATTTTATGAATACAGATGGCACTCAAGGGAAAGTACTATTGTATAGCTCTTTAACAATGGCATTCTCATTTTCTTCTGGGTCAATGATTTCAAACTCTATTGCAGAGGAAAAAGAAAAAAGAATTTTTAAAACTCTCGTTTTAAGTGGGGTTCGCCGTGGAGAATATCTTATTTCCGTTTTGTTTTATCCTGTAATCTTTGCCTTGGCTTCAGTTATTTCTTTCCCTATTATGGTTGAAGTGGATTTCGCAAAAGATTATCCTGTATACCTTGTAGTAGCTTCTCTGGTAGCATTATGTACAATCCTCTTAAATTTAGTGATTGGAGCTATTTCAGAGACACAAACTCAGGCTCAGGTTTATGGTTTGATTCCAATGATTGGTCTCTCATTCTTGCCGATGTTTTCTCAAGTTAGCTCAGAGATTAAGAAATTTATGGATACAACCTTCTTAGGAGTTTATGTAGATTTCTTTAATAAACCAGATTTCAAGTTGAATTTTGACAGTTTGGGGATCACTTTTGCTTGGGTTGTAGCATTACTTGCCCTTAGTTATTGGGGGTTAAAAAATAAAAAAAGAGTACAGTTTGGAAAACTAACAATTAATCAACTTCAAAAACTAACTTTTTTTAAAGTTTAGTGTTAGTAATCTTTATAAGAAACCTAGTTTAAAACAATAAACCAGCGCTTAAAATGCTGGTTTTTACTGTCTTTCAGCCTCATTATTAGAACACCTCATATTTCTTGCATACGCTTACATAAAGTATTATAATATGATTATAGGAAAGAAGGTGTTCTTATGTGGAAAAAATATTTTTCAAAATATAAATGGACGGATTTATTTTGGATTCTATTTGTTATTTTGACATGCCTCTTGATGGGTAATGATACTCTTTTTCCGCTTACTCATCAAGAAATCTCTTATCATGGGTGCTTATTTGGAATTACACTTGCATTATATCACTTACTATTTATTGATAAGTTTGTTATCTCGAATCGAAAATAAATGGAGAAGTTAAAAGCTTTAAATGTTTTAAACTTTTGGGATAGATAGTTTAAAAATTGAAATTTAAAACCGCATATCTTTTTGAAATGCGGTTTTTTGTGTCAATTATAGTACTTTCCCAACCAGAATCTCAGCCTCAATGGTAATCTCTGTCAGTTGACTCCAGTCAATCTTGCTCTGGTCGATATGAAAGAGTAGGGGCGTCATGCTGAGTAGAGCTTGGAGCTGCTCTGCTGTGATAGTTTTAGTCAGAGAGGCAGTTTGACTAGATAGGATGGTAAAGTGTTCCTGGAAATGCTCCTTGATATCTTGATTAGAATAACCCTTGTTTGTCAGCTGGTCTTGTACCTTCTGACGGATTTCCTTGAGGTGATTTTTAGTTGGAATAACCTTTATCAAGATGCCGTCTTTGGATAAAACGCGACGAAATTCTCCATAGTTGGCAGGGGAAAAGATATCAAGCAG
>CAJZGT010000095.1 GCA_916048145.1 uncultured Streptococcus sp. | reverse complement strand
CTCATTTCAACCACCATAAAAGAGGCAGTCAAAGCCACCTCTTATTTACCTAGTTTTTTAGTTCGTTTGTAGGCTTTTTTGACTGCCTCCATAACGGTTCCTCTAAAGGCATGTGCTTCTAAGCTTGCTACACCAGCGATAGTCGAACCGCCTGGACTACAAACTTGGTCTTTCAAGACCCCAGGATGCTCTTGGCTTTCAAGAACCAATTGTCCAGCTCCTACCACAGTTTGAGCTGCCATTTTCAAGGCCGTTTCTCGTGGCAATCCCGTCTGAACACCTGCATCTGCCAAGGCCTCAATAAAGAGATAGACAAAAGCCGGTCCACAGCCTGCAAGCCCTGTCGCTGCGTCGATTAAGCCTTCTCCTAGTTCAACCAAGAGACCAGCCTTGGTTAAAAGCTGACAAAAGGACTCACTGTCCTTAGCCCTGCAATTAGGAGACAAGGCATAGCTAATCACTCCTTGACCGATAGAAGCAGGGGTATTTGGCATCATACGAATAATTCGGTGTTGACTTGGCAGAAGACTAGCGAGTTTTTCCAATGTCAATCCAGCTGCCATCGAAATCAAAAGAAGACTTTCTCTTTTTTCAAGGATGGTCTGGTATTGAGAAAGCAAGTCTGAGAACTGAGCTGGTTTCACTCCTAGAAAAATCACATCTGCTTCTGCGAATATTTCTTCATTGCTGGAAGCCTGACCACCAAAGTTGGCGATGAAAGCATCCACCTTGGCTTGACTACGATTGGCAAGGAGAATCTGGTCTGATTGTCTAGCCTGCAAGACAGACTTAGCCAAGCTAGCACCCATATTCCCCAAACCGATAAATCCAATCTTCATCTCTTACTCCCTTATCTGCCCATCACCAGCAACCACATACTTGTAGCTGGTCAACTCTTTCAAGCCCATTGGACCACGCGCGTGCAGTTTCTGAGTTGAAATCCCCATTTCACAACCAAGACCAAATTGACCTCCATCTGTAAAACGAGTTGAAGCATTGACATAGACTGCTGCAGAGTCCACTTGATCTGTAAAGTAAGCTGCAGCCTCAGCATTTTCCGTCACAATGGCATCCGAATGATGAGTACTGTGTGCTTCAATATGCGCAACCGCTTCTTCTAAACTACTCACAACTTTAACAGCTAGGACATAGTCTAAAAATTCAGTGTCAAAGTCTTGATCCTCAGCTGCTTGACCTGAAACAAACTGGCTTGCTTTGCTATCCAAGCGGAATTGAATTGGTTCCAGCCCAGCTTCTTTTCTATTTGCAACCAGCACTTGCTCCAAGCGAGGAAGAAAACTTGCTGCCTTGTCCTCATGAACAAGGAGAACCTCCATGGCATTGCAAACAGAGGGACGACTGGTTTTAGCATTGTTGATGATAGACAGAGCCTTATCTTCATCTGCATCCTTATCGACATAAACATGGACAATCCCTGTCCCTGTCTCGATAACAGGTACGATAGCATTCTCAACCACGGCATTAATCAAGCCAGCCCCTCCACGAGGAATAAGGAGATCTAGATAGCCCTTGGCCTTCATCATGGCATAGCTGCTTTCTCGGCTAGTATCTTCCACCAGTTGAATCACATCTGGATGAATGGTAGTTGTCTCCAAGCCCTTCTTCAAGGCTGTGACAATAGCATGGGCTGTTTGATAGGCATCCTTACCACTACGAAGAACAACTGCATTTCCACTTTTAAGAGCCAAAGCAGCCGCATCAGACGTCACATTTGGACGACTTTCATAGATAATACCGATAACACCCATAGCTACACGTTTTTTGGTGATAACTAAGCCATTTTCAAGCTGACTTGTTTCTAAAACTTCACCGATTGGATCTGGTAAAGCAACCACTTCACGAATCCCAGTTGCCATCGCTTCTATACGACTTGCATCCAAATAAAGACGATCCAGCATCACATCTGAGATTTTACCTTTGGCAGCTTCCATATCAAGGGAATTTGCCGCTAAAATCTCCTCAGTAGCTGCTAATAAGTGATCAGCCATAGCTAGCAAGGCTTGGTTTTTCACCTCTTCACTAGCTGTGTTGATCGATTTTTTAACAGCCTGTACCTGTTCAAATTGTTCTTGTGTACTTACCATAGTTTACCTCTAAAATTCTGTAAAGAGTAGTTGGATTTCAGGAGTAATGGAAATCCAGTCGTCACGATGAATCAAGACACCCTTGGCTTTTTGAGAACGCAACATATCCTCCAAAGCAGATGCTCCAAATTGTACGCGTCCTTTTCCAAGTGATTTTCCACTTTCCTTGTCAAATACTGTCACGATATCACCGTAAGAAAAGGCTCCTTCTGCTTCAACAATACCAGATAAGAGAAGACTCTTTCCATGTTGAGAGAGAGCTTCAGCAGCCCCTTTATCAACCCAAATAGAACCTTGGCTCTGAGCATAAAAAGCCAGCCATTGTTTCTGGGTACGAAGTCCCTTTTCTTGAGCAACAAAGTAGGAACCATCCTTGGTCTTCTCCGCTGCCTCAATCATGGCATCTGACTTCAATGATGAACAGATATAAACAGGAACTCCTGATTCCGTCGCAATGGTAGCTGCTTTGATCTTAGTCAACATACCACCTGTCCCATTAGACGAACCTGCTCCACCAGCCATATTAATAATCTCACGATTGATGGTCTCAATTTTCTCCAAGCGTTTGGCTCTTGGGTCTGAATTAGGATTTCCAGTATAAATACCGTCTACATCTGTCAAGAGAACCAAAAGGTCAGCTTGGACCATGGCCGCTACCTGGGCACTTAAAGTGTCATTGTCCCCAACCTTGAGTTCATCAATGACGACACTATCATTCTCGTTGATGACAGGAATCGCACCACGGCTAAGTAGAACCGACAAAGCTTGATGGGCATTTTTATAACGGCGCTTATCCACAAAGTCGTCCTGTGTTAGCAATATTTGAGCAGAAACGATTTGGCGCAAGAGAAGATTAGTGGTATATTCTTCCAACAAAAGGCCTTGCCCTACCGCTGCTGAAGCCTGTTTATCAGCAATCTTAGTCGGACGCTTTTTAAATCCTAAGGCTCCAAAACCAGCCGCAATGGCACCTGACGATACCAAAATCAACTCATGACCAGCCTCGTGCAACATAGCCAACTGCTGGGTAATAGCCTTTACCTTACTACGTGATAAACTTCCATCCTCATTCGTCAGAGAAGAAGTTCCCACCTTAAAGACAATCCGTTTGTATTTCATAGTCTCACTCCGATTCTTCGTATTTATCCATTATAACATGAATGACAGAAAATAGAAAAGAGTTGATAGGAAAAAGGTCGAGACAAGTCACCTCAACCTTTTATCACGTCTAATTCTTTCTCAATTTCTCCAAGGTTTCCGTAAAAATCTCTGGGATATCTGTTGTAAATTCCAAAATCTCACCTGTTCGTGGATGGGTAAAGCCTAGAGTCTTGGCATGAAGAAATTGTCCATGCCCCTTAAGTGTCTTGCGTGGACCATAGACTTCATCACCAGCGACTGGATGGCCGATATAAGCCATGTGAACACGGATTTGATGGGTACGCCCTGTCTCCAGCTGCAACTCTACCAAGCTATAATCGCCAAAGCGTTCCAAGACATGGAAACGAGTCACGGCAGGCTTCCCTTTAGCAGTCACAGCCTGTTTCTTACGGTCTTTTTCACTTCGACCAATCGGTGCTTCAATCACACCGCGATCATTAGGCAGATTTCCATGAACAATCGCCCAATATTTGCGGAGAGACTTTTTATCCTTAAGTTCTTGAGCAAGCGCTAGATGCGCCTCATCGTTTTTAGCAATCATGAGAAGACCTGACGTATCCTTATCAATTCGGTGAACAATTCCTGGACGCAGAACTCCATTGATACCCGACAAATCCTTAATATGGTACATAAGGGCATTTACTAGGGTCCCACTGGTATGACCAGCACTCGGGTGTACAACCATCCCCTGAGGTTTGTTAACGACGGCCACATCCTCATCTTGGTAGATGATATCTAGCGGAAGATTCTCAGCCACATACTCTAAGACCTCTGGCTCTGGTACATGGTAAGTGACGACATCGCCCTCTTGGACAGTGTATTTAGCTTTCTTGACTTTGCCATTGACCAAGATCTGCCCTGATTTGATTTGTTCATTCGCGAGACTGCGTGATAATTCTGTCAAATCCGACAAAGCCTTATCTAAACGCAGGCCACCAGTTTCAATTTTAATTTCCATTTATTTCCTCTTTTAACATTGCAATCAATAAAATAATCACTCCAACCGTCAGATAGCTATCTGCCACATTGAAAATTGCAAAATTGATAAAGTCAAGGTGAAACATATCCACAACAAAGCCCTGACTCACCCTGTCAATAAAGTTTCCAAGACCACCTGCAATAATCAAGGTCAAACCCAAAACCATCCAGAGTGAGTCCTCCATGTGCTTATGTAGATACCAAATAGCTGCTACCATAACGACCAGTGTAATAATAGCAAAGAACCACTGCTGATCTTGTAAGATAGAAAAGGCTGCCCCTCGATTTTGTAGGTAGGTCAAGCTAACGAAATTGGGAATCCAAGAACGAACTTCACCCAGTGGAATCTGTTGGACGATATAGGATTTAACCAACTGATCCAGCGCAATCAAAAGCAGTACAATAACTGCCACTATTCCTCTTTTTTTCATGATTTCCTCTTCTGATCAAAATATTCTTGCATGACTTCTACAAAGAGAGCCCCAGCTTGACTGAGCTCCACTTCCTCACGTTTAACATAAACCATATGATTATCCAGGTCATCCTTGAGTCGAATAACTGTGATACCATTGACACTGTCACTATCTAAAAAACCAGAACCTGTCGCATAGGCGTCCGTCCGCTCCAAAATACCATTCAAGGTAGCACGGTCTGTCACATTAAACATCTGTGAGCTAGCACTGGTATCGACAAAGTTCTCTGAATAATAAAGGTACTCATCTTTTTCTTGAGTGAAACGAACCGTTGGTAGGTCCGCTAAATCCTCCATAACCAATTCCTCTTTCTGAGCCAAAGGATGCCCCTCGCGGAGATAAATATGGGTATGAAAGGGAATTAGCTCAATAACTTCCAAGCCTAGCTTTTCAACCCGTTGCATGATCCCTTTTTTATTTTGATTGTTGAGGTAG
>CAJZGT010000094.1 GCA_916048145.1 uncultured Streptococcus sp. | reverse complement strand
AAATCTGGTCCACTAGGAAAACGAATCGAATGGAATTTCGCTAAGTTTCTCATCGGTCGAGATGGGCAAGTCTTTGAACGCTTCTCTTCCAAAACAGACCCACAACAAATTGAAGAGGCCATACGAAAATTACTCTGATTTTTTGAATACATCCTTTCATTTAGTTTAATTTTTGAAAGGATGTATTTTTTCTTTAAAAAGCAAATGAATTTCTTTAAGTTAGATTGATTTTCTTACATTTCTCTATTGCATTTCTTGGAATAATTTAGTATATTTGTTATATTAAGGATTTTGGGTCATTTTAAAGATTAAGATGGCAATTTAAATTTTTTTATCTTAAGATGAAAGCGCTTAAATAGGAGGAAGATTATACTCAAACTATTGCACAAATTAACTATCATTAAAGAAAATCGTTTCCAAGTCATACTTGGGCTCAGACAGTAGCTGACTGTCTTTATTCAAACTAGGAGTACATTATGAATCGATACCTTTTTGAAAAAGGGCAAACTTTTAGCATCAGAAAATTAACCGTTGGTGTTGCTTCGGTTATGGTTGGTCTCGCTTTTTTTGCATCTGGAACAGCACTAGCTGACGAAGCAAAAATTGAAGCTACAAGTTCTCAACCAAACGTAGAAAAATTGGCCGAGGCTGAAAAAACTAAACCAGAAATCAAAAATGAAAGTCCTGTAATCTCTACACCTCAAAAGTCACAGCAAGCAGAGAAAACTGTTAAACCAGCAGAAGAAAAATCTGTAGCAGATACTAAGACTACGACTACTGACTTACTTCCTGAAGAAATCCACGATCAAGCTTATCCTGATACGCCCGTAAAAAACATAGATACTTCAGCAATCGTAGACAAGAAGGATAGCCCTAAAGTTGAGACAGAAAGCATTCTAAAAAACAAGGAAGAACTTCCAAAAGAAGTTGAAAATGGTAATCGTGCGATTATCAACGGTGGTCTAGATTTGAAGCACGTCCCTTATGAGGGACAACCTGCTACTGCTGCTAGTATGATTTACACTATTTACAATGGTGGTTCTCAACGCTATATCGTGTCTGGTTCTGGTATTTTTGTAGCACCAAATGTCATCTTGACTGTCGCTCACAACTTTTTAGAATCAGACCGTGATACAAAAGAAGGACATATTCGAGGTGGAGATTCTGCTAAGTTTTACTATAACCTCGGTTCCAATTCTGCTGTTCGCAATTCTCAACCTGTAACGGGTAATACTACTCTTTTCAAAGAAGAAGATATTCATTTTTGGAACAAGAAAGAATTTGGAAAAGGATATCAAAATGACTTGGCTGCTGTTGTAGCACCTGTTCCTCTTCAAATCGCTAGTCCAAATAAAGCTGCTACCTTTGTTCCCTTGGCAGAAAACAAAACATATCAACCAGGAGATCCTGTTAGCACGATTGGATATCCGACTGATTCAAGCTCACCTGAGCTCAAAAAACCAATTGTAGCTGGTCAACTTTACAAGGCTGATGGTGTCGTGAAATCTGTTGATAATTATGATAATAAAGGTTCAAAAGGCATCACCTATCATATGACTTCTGTTTCAGGTCTTTCAGGTGCTGGCATTATCAACGGTGATGGTAAAGTAGTCGGTGTTCACCAACATGGCACAATCGAAAACGGCATCCCTGACAAAGACCGTTTCGGTGGTGGGATCGTCCTCTCACCTGAGCAAGTCAAATGGGTAAAAGATATTATCGCAAAATATGGTATCAAAGGTTGGTACCAAGGTGATAACGGGAAACGATATTACTTTACTCCTGAAGGAGAAATGTTCAGAAATAAAACTGCTGTTATTGGTGAAAATCAATATTCTTTCGATGAAAATGGTGTTGCGACACTCATTAAAGGAATCGATTACGGACGTGTAGTGGTTCAACACGTAGATGAAACTGGTAATCCAATCAAAACTGATGATACTTTCGTTGAAAAGACTGAAGTTGGAACAGCTTTTGACTATGACTTCAAAAAAGAAATCGCTAAGACCGACTTCTATACAAAAAATCAAGAGAAATACCAGATTGTCTCTATTGATGGTGTCGAAATCAACAAGCAACTCAAAGATGAGTGGACTTACAACGTCGTCAGCAAAACAGCTCCAGGAACACGGGTCATCAAGGTGGTTTATAAAGTGAATAAAGGTTTATTTGCCATTCATTATCGTTTGAAAGACTCAGAGCAAGAATTAGCAGATGTTGTTACTGATAATAATGACGGAAAAGAATATGATGTTTCCTTTGTAAACACTTTTGAAGCAAAAGAAATCGCAGGCTACCGCGCAATCACTCCACGCTTAGAAGCCAGCATCCAGCACAAGGGTGTGAATGATGTCGTCTTTGAATACGAAAAAATCTCTGATAACTCTAATCCAACTTCGAATGTTTTACCTGCTGCTCATCCAGAAGATAAAGAAACAGAAATCGGAAATCACGGCCCCCTTCCAAGCAAGGCTCAACTTGATTATCACAAGGAAGAATTAGCTGCCTTCATCCACTATGGTATGAATACTTATACTAATTCTGAATGGGGACATGGAAATGAGGATCCTAAAAACTTCAATCCAACTAACTTAGATACAGATCAATGGATCCGCACTCTAAAGGAAACCGGTTTCAAACGAACTATTATGGTTGTCAAACACCACGATGGTTTCGTTATTTACCCATCTAAATATACAAATCATACCGTAGCTGCAAGCCCATGGAAAGATGGAAAAGGTGACCTTCTAGAAGAAATCTCTAAATCGGCTACTAAATACGATATGAACATGGGTGTTTACCTATCACCATGGGATGTTAATAGCCCTAAATATAAGGTAGCTACTCAAAAAGAATACAACGAATACTACCTCAATCAACTAAAAGAAATCCTTGGTAATCCAAAATACGGTAATAAGGGTAAATTTATCGAAGTCTGGATGGATGGAGCACGCGGTAGCGGTGCCCAAAAAGTAACCTATACTTTTGATGAGTGGTTCAAATACATCAAGGAAGCTGAAGGAGATATCGCTATCTTCTCTGCCGAACCAACAAGTGTCCGTTGGATTGGAAATGAGCGTGGTATCGCCGGTGACCCTGTATGGCATAAGGTCAAGAAAGCAAACATCACCGAAAATGTTAAGAACGAATACCTTAACCACGGTGACCCTGACGGAGATATGTACTCTGTAGGGGAAGCAGATGTTTCCATCCGCTCTGGCTGGTTCTACCACGATAACCAGCAACCAAAATCCCTCAAAGAATTGATGGATATCTACTTCAAGTCTGTTGGTCGTGGAACGCCACTTCTTCTCAACATTCCACCAAACAAAGAAGGTAAATTCGCAGATGCTGACGTGGCTCGCTTGAAAGAATTCAAAGCGACTCTAGATCAAATGTATGCGACTGACTTTGCCAAAGGAGCAACTGTAACAGCAAGTTCTACTCGTCAGAACCATCTCTACAAAGAAAGCCACCTTACAGACGGTAAAGATGATACTAGCTGGGCACTTTCAAATGATGCTACAACTGGTAGTTTCACAGTTGATTTAGGACAAAAGAGACGTTTTGACGTCGTAGAACTCAAGGAAGATATTGCCAAAGGACAACGTATTTCTGGATTCAAGATTGAAGTCGAAATCAACGGACGTTGGGTTCCATATGGTGAAGGTTCAACCGTAGGCTATCGTCGTTTGATCCAGGGTCAACCTGTAGAAGCACAAAAAATCCGAGTTACGATTACTGGCTCACAAGCCACACCAATCCTAACCAACTTCTCAGTCTATAAAACTCCGAGCACTATCGAAAAGAATGATGGATATCCTCTTGGACTAGAATACCACTCAAATACAACGGCTGACAAGGAAGGTACAACTTGGTACAATGAATCGGAAGGTATCCGCGGTACTTCTATGTGGACCAACAAGAAAGACGCCAAAGTCACCTATCGTTTCACAGGAACCAAGGCTTACATCGTATCAACAGTAGATCCAAGCCATGGTGAAATGTCTGTATTCGTGGATGGTCAAAAAGTCGCAGATGTACAAACAAAGAACAGTAGCCGTAAACGTAGCCAAAAAGTTTACGAAACTGGTGATTTAGCACCTGGAGAACACACTATTACTCTCGTTAACAAAACAGGTGAGCCAATTGCTACAGAAGGAATCTACACTCTAAACAATAACAGCAAGGGTATGTTTGAGCTTGAAGCAACTTCTTACGATGTCGAAAAAGGAAAACCTGTTACTGTTACAATTAAGCGTGTTGGCGGAAGCAAGGGAGCTGCTACCGTTCGCTTCATTACGGAACCTGGAACAGGAGTTCACGGTAAGGTTTACCAAGATACAACTCAAGATGTGACCTTTGCAGATGGTGAAACAGAGAAAACTGTTACCATTCCAACTATCGACTTCACCGAACAAGCTGACTCAATCTTTGACTTCAAAGCAAAACTCACTTCTGCGTCTGATGGTGCCCTACTCGGTTTTGCTACCGACGCAACTATTCGAGTAATGAAGGCTGATTTATTGAAGAAAGATCAGACAAATTATGACGACCAGGCTAGCCAATTAGATTACAGTCCTGGCTGGAGACACGAAACCAACTCTTCTGGCAAATACCAAAACACTGAATCATGGGTATCATTTAGATATCTGACAGAGGATCAGAAGAAGAAGACAACTGTGACTGCTTATTTCTATGGTACAGGATTAGAAATCAAAGGATTTGTTGACCCAGGTCATGGTGTCTATAAAGTATTCCTTGACGGTAAGGAAGTCACCTATCAAGATGGAATGGGAAATGCATCCACTATTGATGGCAAGAAATACTTTAGCGGTCATGCCGCTAACCGTCAAGGTGATCAGACTCTAGTCAGCCTAAAAGGACTTGATGAAAACTTGCACGCAGTAACTCTCCAACTAGACCCTGACAAGAATGATTTGACTAAAAATATTGGTATGCAAGTGGATCAATTCATTACAAAAGGCGACGGAAGCGAGCTATACAGCAAAGCAGAAATCCTTCAATCTATCTCTAAATGGAAAGAAGACTTGTCTAATTTTGATCCTGCTGGATTGAAAGATACTGCAACTGCACGCCAAGCATTTAAGTCTAATCTTGATAAACTCACTGCACAATTAAGTTCTGATACGG
>CAJZGT010000093.1 GCA_916048145.1 uncultured Streptococcus sp. | reverse complement strand
TTTTTGACGCACCAGGACGTATCATCCAATATGGTAAAAATGGTAAATTGGCTGAGTTGAACGACCTCTTCACAGACGAATTCGTCAAAGATGTGAACAACGAAAATATCGTACAAGCAAGTAAAGCTGGAGACAAAGCTTACATGTATCCAATCAGTTCAGCACCATTCTACATGGCTATGAACAAGAAAATGTTGGAAGAAGCTGGAGTTGCAAACCTTGTAAAAGAAGGTTGGACTACTGATGATTTTGAAAAAGTTTTGAAAGCGCTTAAAGATAAAGGCTACACACCAGGTTCATTGTTCAGTTCTGGTCAAGGGGGAGACCAAGGAACACGTGCCTTCATCGCTAATCTTTATGGAGCTTCTGTAACAGACAAAGATGTAACAAAATATACAACTGATGATCCTAAATTCGTCAAAGGTCTTGAAAAAGCAGCTAGCTGGATTAAAGACGGTTTATTGAACAACGGTTCACAATTTGACGGTGGAGCAGATATCCAAAACTTTGCCAACGGTCAAACATCTTACACAATTCTTTGGGCACCATCTCAAAACGGTATCCAAGCTAAACTCTTGGAAGCAAGTAAAGTAGAAGTGGTAGAAGTACCATTCCCATCAGATTCAGGTAAACCAGCTCTTGAATACCTTGTAAACGGATTTGCAGTATTTAACAACAAAGATGAAAAGAAAGTTGCTGCTGCTAAGAAATTCATCCAATTCATCGCTGATGATAAAGAGTGGGGTCCTAAAGACGTAGTTCGTACAGGTGCCTTCCCAGTTCGTACTTCATTTGGCAAACTTTATGAAGACAAACGTATGGAAACAATCAGTGGCTGGACTAAATACTACTCACCATACTACAACACTATCGATGGATTTGCTGAAATGAGAACACTTTGGTTCCCAATGTTGCAATCTGTATCAAATGGTGACGAAAAACCAGCGGATGCTTTGAAAGCCTTCACTGAAAAAGCTAACGAAACAATTAAAAAAGCTACAAAACAATAAGCACTAAATCAGATTGACTCCTCCCTTTTCCCTGTGCATAGTCTATGTAAGAAAAGGGAGGATTTTGTTTGAAATGTAAGGAACTGTCACGAAATTAAAATGAAGTTCTTACATAAGCGAATCTTAAAAAATTTCATTTTGATTTTAAAACAGTTTAAGAAAATCCAAAATATTCTATTTGTGAAAGAGAGGTGCCGACTGTGAAAGTCAATAAAATTCGTATGCGGGAAACAGTGATTTCCTACGCTTTCCTAGCACCAGTATTATTCTTCTTTGTCATCTTTGTCTTGGCTCCTATGATTATGGGATTCATTACAAGTTTCTTTAACTACTCAATGACTAAATTTGAGTTTGTAGGCTTTGACAACTACATTCGCATGTTTAAAGACCCTGTCTTTATGAAGTCTTTGATCAATACCGTTATTTTGGTTATTGGATCTGTACCAGTTGTTGTTCTATTCTCACTCTTTGTAGCATCTCAGACCTATCATCAAAATGCCATTGCCAGATCTTTCTACCGTTTCGTCTTCTTCCTTCCTGTTGTAACAGGTAGTGTTGCCGTAACAGTTGTTTGGAAATGGATCTATGACCCACTATCAGGGATTCTAAACTTTGTCCTTAAGTCAAGCCACATCATCAGCCAAAACATTTCTTGGTTGGGAGATAAAAACTGGGCTTTGATGGCGATTATGATTATCCTTTTGACTACATCTGTTGGTCAGCCGATTATCCTTTATATCGCTGCTATGGGGAATATTGACAATTCATTGGTGGAAGCAGCGCGTGTTGATGGTGCGACTGAATTGCAAGTTTTCTGGAAGATTAAATGGCCTAGCCTCCTTCCAACAACACTTTACATCGCAATCATTACAACAATCAACTCATTCCAGTGTTTCGCCTTGATTCAGTTGTTGACATCTGGTGGTCCAAACTACTCAACAAGTACACTTATGTACTACCTTTACGAAAAAGCCTTCCAATTGACAGAATACGGCTATGCCAACACCATCGGTGTCTTCTTGGCAGTCATGATCGCTATCGTAAGCTTTGTTCAATTTAAAGTACTTGGAAACGACGTAGAATATTAAAGAAAGGAGACAGCTATGCAATCTACACAAAAGAAACCTTTAACAGCTTTCACTGTTATTTCAACTATTATCTTGCTCTTGTTGACCGTGCTGTTCATCTTTCCATTCTACTGGATTTTGACAGGTGCCTTCAAATCACAGCCTGATACCATTATGATTCCGCCACAATGGTTCCCTAAAATGCCAACCATGGAAAACTTCCAACAACTCATGGTGCAAAACCCTGCTATGCAGTGGATGTGGAACTCTGTGTTTATCTCACTGGTAACCATGTTCCTAGTCTGCGCAACCTCTTCTCTAGCAGGTTATGTATTGGCTAAAAAACGTTTCTATGGTCAACGCATCCTCTTTGCAGTCTTTATCGCTGCCATGGCTCTTCCAAAACAAGTTGTCCTTGTACCATTGGTACGTATCGTCAACTTCATGGGAATTCACGATACTCTTTGGGCAGTTATCTTGCCTTTGATTGGATGGCCATTTGGGGTCTTCCTCATGAAACAGTTCAGTGAAAACATCCCAACAGAATTGCTTGAATCAGCTAAAATCGACGGTTGTGGTGAGATTCGTACCTTCTGGAGCGTAGCCTTCCCTATTGTGAAACCAGGATTTGCAGCTCTTGCGATCTTTACCTTCATCAATACTTGGAACGACTACTTTATGCAGTTGGTTATGTTGACTTCACGTCAAAACTTGACCATCTCACTCGGGGTTGCGACCATGCAGGCCGAAATGGCGACCAACTATGGTTTGATAATGGCGGGTGCAGCCCTTGCAGCAGTGCCAATCGTAACAGTCTTCCTTGTCTTCCAAAAATCCTTCACTCAAGGGATCACTATGGGAGCGGTCAAAGGTTAAGAAAAGTAAATTAGTGTATCAAGATTGCAGAAGTGGTCTTGACATGCCATGGAAATATAGAGTTATAAGTGTCTACAAAATGGAGAGTATGCAGTTACTTCGTGAAGTTTTGTCAGACACTTATAAACTTAAGAATGAACTCTTTTCATGATACTAGTTAGAGTAGGTTCGTTTTATGGTGGCTATTTCCCGCTTTAGTGGTATCTAAGATAAGCGTCTTACGCTTATCTTAGACGGAATTTTTGAGACTGACGATGAAAGAGCAACAGGCTCAAAAATTAGGAATGAAATTCCGAAGGAATTTGCTTCCGTCCGCACTATTACAGGGAAATAGAGAAAGGATAATTCGAAACTGAAAAATAGTAACTATCAGAAACGAAGGAAACAGTATGATTTTTGACGATTTGAAAAACATCGCCTTTTACAAGGGAATCCATCCCAATCTAGACAAGGCTATCGACTATCTCTATCAGCACCGTAAGGATTCTTTCGAACTCGGTAAGTATGAGATTGACGGGGACAAGGTCTTTCTAGTTGTTCAGGAAAATGTCCTCAATCAAGCTGAAAATGATCAATTTGAGCATCATCAAAACTATGCTGACTTGCATTTGCTGGTAGATGGGCATGAATATTCGAGCTACGGTTCACGTATCAAAGACGAGGCAGTAGCATTCGACGAAGCTAGTGACATTGGCTTTGTTCATTGTCATGAACACTACCCACTATTGTTGGGTTATCACAATTTTGCGATTTTCTTTCCAGGAGAACCACACCAGCCAAATGGCTATGCAGGTATGGAAGAGAAGGTTCGTAAATATCTCTTTAAAATTTTGATTGATTAAAAAATCAGGAGGAGCAAACATGGCACAAAAAGGAGTAAGCCTTATCAAGGCAGCATTTGATACAGATAACTTTCTCATGCGTTTTAGTGAGAAGGTCTTGGATATCGTGACAGCCAATCTTCTTTTTGTCGTCTCTTGTTTGCCCATCGTGACGATTGGAGTGGCGAAAATCAGCCTCTATGAAACCATGTTTGAGATTAAGAGAAGCAGACGGGTACCAGTCTTTAGAACTTATCTAAGAGCTTTCAAGCAAAATCTGAAACTGGGGCTTCAGTTAGGTCTGTTAGAGTTGGGCATTGTGTCATTAAGCCTTCTAGACCTCTATCTCTTCTGGGGACAGACTGCTTTGCCTTTCCAGATTGTGAAAGCTATATGTTTGGGGATTCTCATCTTCCTCACCCTGGTGATGCTGGCTAGTTATCCCATCGCTGCGCGCTATGATCTGTCTTGGAAAGAAGTATTGCAAAAAGGGCTTATCTTGGCAAGTTTTAACTTTCCATGGTTCTTCCTCATGTTAGCCATTCTCTTTCTTATTGTGATGGTTCTTTATCTATCCGCCTTCACTCTCCTTTTGGGCGGGTCGGCCTTTATCCTCTTTGGTTTTGGTTTGCTGGTCTTTCTCCAAGCAGGTTTGATGGAGAAAATTTTCACCAAATACCAGTAGGATGAGGTGTTTCTGAAACTACTTTCAATCGTTACAGTTTCTAAAATACAAGTAGAAACTAAAATCTAAGTGTATACAAGATATTGAAAGCGATTTTCACAAGGTGTATACTAAACTTGTAAAAAATAGAACTGCTCTTAGCAGAAAAAAGAAATCTTAGGAGAAAATCTATGTCAGATTTGAAAAAATACGAAGGTGTCATTCCAGCCTTCTACGCATGTTATGATGATCAAGGAGAAGTAAGTCCAGAGCGTACGCGTGCCTTGGTTCAATACTTCATTGATAAAGGTGTTCAAGGTCTTTATGTCAATGGTTCTTCTGGTGAATGTATCTACCAAAGTGTGGCAGATCGCAAGTTGATTTTGGAAGAAGTCATGGCAGTTGCCAAGGGCAAATTGACTATCATCGCTCACGTAGCTTGCAACAATACCAAAGATAGTATGGAACTTGCTCGCCACGCAGAAAGCTTGGGAGTAGATGCTATTGCAACGATTCCACCGATTTACTTCCGCTTGCCTGAGTACTCAGTTGCCAAATACTGGAATGATATCAGTGCTGCAGCTCCAAACACAGACTACGTGATTTATAACATTCCTCAATTAGCAGGTGTTGCTTTGACTCCAAGTCTCTACACTGAAATGTTGAAGAATCCTCGTGTTATCGGTGTTAAGAACTCTTCTATGCCAGTTCAAGATATCCAAACCTTTG
>CAJZGT010000092.1 GCA_916048145.1 uncultured Streptococcus sp. | reverse complement strand
CGTCAGGAGCTACGGCAGCTCCGATGTTTGCCCAACCAAGGGCGATCATTTGAAGAGATCCACCAAGCATAACACCTGCTTCGAGGTTACCAGTTGCAAGTCCGATAAGGGTACATGCGACGATTGGTTGATGGAATTGGAATTGGTCGAGGATACCTTCAAGACCTGCAAGGAAGGCAACAACTACAACCAAGACAGCAGAAATAATTGAAATATCTGACATGGTTTTATTCCTTTTCTATTTAATGATAATAAAGTGAAAAATTTTCTTAGAATTCTTCGATAGTTACTGATGTCTATTATTGAACGTTGGCTTTGCTAATCAAGTCAAACAAATCTTTTTTAGTGTCGTTTGGTACTTTACGTACGTCAAATTCAACACCGAGGTCACGCATTTTTTCAAATGTAGCAACGTCTTCTTTGTCCATAGACAAAACGTTGTTGATCATTGTTTTACCAGTTGAGTGAGCCATTGATCCGACGTTAAGAGTCTTGATTGGCACGCCACCTTCAATTGCACGAAGAGCATCTTGAGGTGTTTCAAACAAGATAAGGGCATGTGTTTCTCCAAAACGTGGGTCTTTTGAAACCTCAATCAATTTTTGGATTGGTACAACATTGGCTCTTACTCCATTAGGAGCTGCTTGTTTAATCAATTCTTTACGAAGGTCGTCGTTGGCAACGTTATCTGAAGCAACGATGATACGATCTGCCTTTGAATCTGGAGTCCAAGCAGTTGCAACCTGACCGTGAAGTAAACGAGTGTCTAGACGGGCAAGATTGATTTTCAGTTTACCGTCACCGATAACAGTTCCTTCTGGGATAGCAGCTTGGGCAACTGGAGCAGCTGCAGCACTTGCAACTTCTTCAACTGGATTTAACTCTTCTGGAAGAGCTTTGATGCCATCTTTGGCTTCTTTGATAATATTCGCAGCGACTTTTTCCACACCTGCTGTAGCGTCCATGAGGCGCTCTGTATAGGCTTGGATTAACATCGGTAAGTTAAGTCCTGTGATGATGGCAAACTTACGATCAGGATTTTCTCCCATCACGCGACTAGCTTGGTTGAATGGAGAACCACTCCAAAGGTCAGCCAAAACTAGCACCTCATCTTCTGCGTCAAATGCAGCCACAGCGTTGTTAAATTTAGCATATAGGTCATCTGGACCTTCATTTGGCATAAAGGTTACAACTTGAACCTTTTCTTGTTCACCAAAGATCATAGATCCTGACTGATGAATACCCGCAGCAAATTCGCCGTGGCTCGCAATAATGATTCCGATACTCATTATTGTCATTCCTCCTTATAAAATGTTGTGCCCATTGTTTAAGAAAACTTTAAGACTAGATTAGTATAAACCGTTTTCATAAAAAAATCAACTATTTGATATAGAATTTTTTTTAAAAATAAAATACAGATATTTCAAAATGTTGATATACTAATGTTTTTGAGAAGAAAATGATCCTTATTTTAAAAATTTAATATAAAAAAGTTGGAAGAAGCATCCAACTTTTTTATATAGGTTTTCATTGAATTAGTTTGTGAAATCAAGTACCATACGTCCTTGGATTTGCCCTTTTTCCATTTCGTCGAAAATGGCTACGGCATCTTCTACTGGACGTTTTTGGACAACTGGAACTACCAAACCTTCTGCACCGAATTGGAAGGCTTCTTCCAAGTCTTTACGAGTTCCAACAAGAGAACCGATAACTTGGATTCCATCGAGGACTGTTTTAACAATGCTGAGTTCCATCATTTCAGAAGGGAGACCAACAGCAACTACGCGTCCACCAGCACGAACTGAGTCAACAGCCTGATTGAAGGCAACTTTAGATACAGCAGTTACCACAGCTGAGTGGGCACCTCCATCAGTTTTTTCCTTGATGAGTCCTGGCACATCTTCGACTTCGAGACCGTTAATAACGATGTCAGCACCGACTTCTTTTGCAAGGGCAAGTTTGTCATTGTTGATATCAACCGCGATGACATGAGCATTAAATACTTTTTTAGCATATTGAATGGCTAGGTTACCAAGTCCACCAGCACCATAAAGAACAACCCATTGGCCTGGTTCAACTTTTGCTTCCTTAATAGCTTTATAGGTTGTTACACCAGCACATGTGATAGAAGAAGCTTGGGCTGGATCAAGTCCGTCAGGAACTTTGACAGCATAGTCTGCAGTTACGATACACTGTTCAGCCATACCACCATCTACTGAGTAACCGGCATTTTTTACTGTACGGCAAAGAGTTTCACGGCCAGTAGTACAATATTCGCAAGTACCACATCCTTCAAAGAACCAAGCAACGCTGACGCGGTCACCGACTTTAAGACTTTTAACATCAGGAGCGATTTCTTTAACGATACCAACACCTTCATGTCCTAGGACACGTCCTGGTACTTGACCAAAGTCACCGTGGGCAACGTGGAGGTCAGTGTGGCAAACACCACAGTATTCAATTTCTACAAGTGCTTCCCCAGTTTCAAGTGGACGGAGTACTTTTTCTTCAATAGCAACACCAGTGCTTTCTGGATTTACAACAACAGCTTTCATAGCTATCCTCCTTGATATTGGCCGAGAACAGGGACAACAGGACTGGATTGATTTTGTTTCAACAGAGTCGAGTGTGACGAGCTCTCTTGTATTTATATGTGAAGTATATCACAAAAGAAAGCCTTTTCCAAGGTTTTGGGGGTAAAAAATAGAACAATCGATTAACTGGTTGATGAGATTGTGAAAAGAACACAAAGACCAGCTCGCAAGCTGGTCAGTAGGGGCTATAAGAATAAGTCTTGCAGGGTTTTGGCAACCCCATCTTGGTCGTTGGTCAGGGAAATTTGCTCATCCGCATAAGGGAGTAGCTCTGGATTGGCATTTTTCATGGCATAGCCTTTTCCGGCAAAAGCGAGCATTTCGGTATCATTGTGTTCATCACCAAAGGCAATCAAATCTTTTTTGTCACGGTTCATTACTTTGAGTAAGTAGTCCAAAGCAAAGGCTTTGTTGACACCTTTTGGGGTACACTCAAGGATATTGAGCGGACCTCCCCAAGTATTGATAGAAAGTTGATGCTGGTAGAAGGCGTTCATTTCTTTTGCCAGGGCATACTTGTCACTGGCTCTGGTCTGCAACAGAATACAGTTAGGATCCTTAGTTACCAATTCAGGCTGGAATTGATTTTCAGGCTGGAAAGCTTCTACACCAAATAGTTTGGGATTGGCAATTTCTTCATTAGGATTTGTAATGTAGAATTTTTTACGATATTCTCCAGCGATAAAATCGGCTTGAATGTCCTCTGAACGTTGAACCATATCTAAAAGATATTTTTTGTCTACAGTCAAACACTTTTCAAACTCCCAAACTTGGTCTGGTAAATGAGTAAGGGAGCCGTTGAAATTAATCATAGGAGTGTCTAAGCCTAGTTCACGGTAGAAATCTTTTGACATTCGGTAAGGGCGCCCTGTCGTAATAATGACTTGATGGCCTTTTTCAGCAACTTTTTTAATGGTTTCTTTGGTAAAGTCAGAAATCTGACTGTCTGAGTTGAGCAGGGTTCCATCTAGGTCAACTGCAATAATTTTTTTCGTCATAGGGACCTTTCTAGTGTATTTCCAGATAATACTCTTCGAAAATTTCTTCAAACAACGTCAGCTTCCATCAACAACCTCAAAACAGTGTTTTGAAAAACCTGCAGCTAGCTTCCTAGTTTGCTCTTTGATTTGCATTGAGTATAAGATGTCTACTATTATAACAAAAAGCAGAGAGAAAAGCAGATTCCAAACAAAAAAGAAATTCCATCATTTTATTAAATAAATCAAACAAAGATATTGAAAAAGTGAATGATAAATGATATAATTCTTTTATTGTTCGTAAAAATTAAAAGGAGATTGATGATGGACAAATTATTTAAACTAAAAGAGAACGGTACAGACGTTCGTACAGAGGTTCTCGCTGGTTTAACAACTTTCTTTGCAATGAGCTATATTCTCTTTGTAAACCCACAAATTCTTTCGCAAACAGGAATGCCTGCTCAGGGTATCTTCCTAGCAACGATTATTGGTTCTGTGGTAGGAACCCTTATGATGGCTTTTTATGCTAACTTACCATATGCCCAAGCACCAGGTATGGGGCTGAATGCTTTCTTTACCTTTACAGTTGTCTTTGGACTTGGTTATTCTTGGCAAGAAGCTTTGGCTATGGTTTTCATTTGTGGTATTATTTCATTGATTATTACTTTGACAAATGTACGCAAAATGATCATTGAATCCATTCCTACTGCTCTTCGTTCAGCTATTTCAGCAGGTATCGGTGTCTTCCTTGCTTACGTAGGGATTAAGAATGCTGGACTTTTGAAATTTACGATTGATCCAGGTAACTATACTGTTGTAGGAGAAGGTGCTGACAAAGCTCAAGCAACGATTGCAGCAAACTCTTCAGCGGTTCCAGGATTGGTTGACTTTAATAGCCCAGCTGTTTTGGTAGCTCTTGCAGGACTTGCCATTACTATCTTCTTTGTCATCAAAGGCATTAAGGGAGGGATTATCCTTTCTATCTTAACAACAACAGTTCTTGCAATTGCAGTAGGTTTAGTTAATATTTCTAGCATTGATTTTTCAAATAATCACTTGGGTGCTGCGGTAGAAGATTTGAAGAAAGTTTTTGGTGCAGCTCTTGGTTCAGAAGGTTTGGGAGCTTTGATTTCAGATACAGCTCGCTTACCTGAGACTCTTATGGCTATTCTGGCCTTCTCGTTAACAGATATTTTCGATACAATTGGTACTCTAATTGGTACTGGTGAAAAAGTTGGAATCATTGCTTCTAAAGGTGAAAACAAGGAATCAGTTAAATTGGACAAAGCTCTTTATTCTGATTTAATTGCTACAACAATTGGTGCAGTAGCTGGTACTTCAAACGTGACGACTTATGTTGAGTCTGCTGCGGGTATCGGTGCAGGTGGACGTACTGGTTTGACAGCCTTGGTTGTAGCTATCTGTTTTGCGATCTCAAGCTTCTTTAGCCCACTTTTAGCGATTGTACCAACAGCCGCTACAGCTCCAATCTTAATTATTGTTGGGATTATGATGTTGGCTAGCTTGAAAAATATTCATTGGGATGATATGTCTGAAGCGGTTCCTGCTTTCTTCACATCTATCTTTATGGGATTCAGCTACTCTATCACTCAAG
>CAJZGT010000091.1 GCA_916048145.1 uncultured Streptococcus sp. | reverse complement strand
CGTCCTTTCTCGATCTTAGCTTTTCTTCAACCCACTACAGTTGACAAAGAGCCAAGATAACAGAGTTCTTTGATATAATTTCCTTTTGTTTAAGAAAAGTCAGCCTTGCTTTTGACGTCGCTGTATTCTTCAGCGATTTCTTGGCTGAGAATGTCCTCATAAGCAGGGAGTTGAATGTCCTGACCATATTTCTTCTTGAGGGCAGTAGTGACTAGGCGATAAGCTAGATTGGCATTACGAGAGAGGATAGGTCCGTGGAAGTAGGAACCAAAGACATTCTTATAATGAACCCCTTCGCCGACCTTTTCTTCGTTATTTCCATTTCCATAGACAACCTGTCCCAGTGGTTTTTGGTCATCTGAGAGGAAGGTACGTCCCTGATGGTTTTCAAATCCATAGTAGGTTTCATCGAAATCTTCATTGTGAATCTTGATGTCACCGATAAAACGGTTATTGGTCTGGTTGAGGGTGTAGTGGCCCATGACACCTAGCCCTTCGATACGTCTCCCTGAAGCTTCAATATAATATTGACCCAATAGTTGGAAACCACCGCAGATAGCCAGAACCACACCGTCGTTTTGGATGTAGTTGTCAATGCTTTCTTTTTTGGCAGGTAGGTCGTCTGCAATAATACTTTGTTCAAAGTCTTGACCACCACCGAAAAAGGCGATGTCATAGTGATTTTCATCAAAATCATCATGAAGTGAAACGATGTCAACCGTCACATGGGCTCCCAGTTTTTCAGCCACATACTTGAGCATGAGGATGTTTCCATTGTCCCCATAGGTATTCATGAGATTTCCGTAGAGGTGGGCAATGTTGAGCTGATAAGGGTAATTGCCATCTTTTGAGGAAAGTGAAGTATAAACCATTAGTTCATCTCCTTTCTAACAATCTGACGACTAGCCAGCAGTTCGCGGAATTCCAGCATAGCAGTATAGGTTGCCAGAATATAAGCATGCTTGCAGTCCTGGTTCTCAATTGTCTTGAGAACCTGTTCCAGATTGCTTGTTTCAGTGATTTTCTCAGCTGGATAGCCTGTTACTCGTAGACGACGAGCAATTTCAGAATGGCGAACACCTCCAGCGTTAATTTCTGGAATATCCATCTCAGTGATTTGTTCAAAATCAGCATCCCAGATCCAGCTAGTGTCAATTCCATCTGCATAGTTGGCATTTAGGAGGACAGATAGGCTAAATGGGTAAGGAGCTAGTTTAATCATCTCGATAGCTTGGGTCGCACCGACTGGATTTTTAATCAAGACAAGGGTACATTCCTTGTCACCGATATGGAAGGTTTCTTGGCGTCCAAAGACAGCACGGCTCTTATCAAATCCTTGCTTGATTAGTTGTGAATCTGCACCAAGAAAACGGGCGATGGCAACCGCAGCTAGGGCGTTATAGATATTGTAGAGTCCACCGATTTGGATACCATATTCTTGTCCGTCAATGACAAAGCGAGAGCGATTGTTGGTCAACTCAACCAAGTCTGTCAAGCGATAGTCGAGATCAGGACGTTTACATCCGCAGCCTTCACAGATATAGGCACCTAAGTTTGCATAGGTATTGTGCTCGTATTTGAGGATGCCTTGACAGTCAGGACAGAGAATCCCTTCGGTATTGTAGTGAGCTAGTTGGGCGGGGCCTTTCTCCAAGTCAAAACCAAAATACTCTACAGGATTTGGAATAGCTGGCTTGTAGAAAAGTGGACTGTCTCCATTAAGAAGAACAGTGGCAGTAGGCACTTTACGAATGGCATCCAAAATCATCTTGTAAGTTGTGTAAATCTCACCATAGCGGTCCATCTGGTCACGGAAGATATTCGTGATGACAAAAAGGCTTGGCTGGATATAGTCACAGATACGAGATAGACTGGCTTCATCAATTTCTAGGACGGCAATATTTTTCCCAGTTTTAGAAGATTTGGCTGTTAAGAAGGTTGTCGCAATTCCTGTGATCATGTTGGCACCGCTTGGGTTGGTCAGAACTTGACCATAAACCTCTTTTAAAATGCCGACAGTGAGGGCAGTTGTCAAGGTTTTTCCGTTGGTTCCAGTGACCACGACAATCTCGTAGTTCTTAGCTAGGTTTTGTAAAATATCTTTATCAAATTGAAGGGCGAGTTTTCCTGGAAGCGTACTTCCACGGCCAAGACGGCTTAAAATGAAGTGGGAAGAACGCCCAGCAAGAAGGCCCAAAGTAGTTTTTAATTTCATGTTTCTATTATATCATAAAAGAGGGAAAAGACAGATTTGAGGTTCCGCAGAAATAAAAACAGCCCACAGAGGGCTGTTCGATATGATTAAATCTCAATTTAAATCGCAAACAAGTCATTCAAGTTCTCAGCCAAGGTTGGGTGAGTGAAGATTTGTTTTGTGAAGTAAGTGTAAGGAATCTTGTTGTCCATAGCAACAGTGATGATGTTGATGATTTCTTGAGAACCTTCTGAGAAGATGCTTGCTCCAAGAATTTCTTTTGTTTCAGTATTAACAACAGCTTTGAAGGCTCCGCGAAGGTCTCCATTTACGTGACCACGAGGCATTGCTGCAACAGGGATTTCCTTAACAGCGTATGGAAGTTTCAAATCAGCTGCTTGGCTTTCAGTCAAACCAACTTGTGAAAGTGCAGGTGTGATGAACATAGTATTTGGTACATTGAGACGGTCTTCAAGTGTGTAGCTGCCATCTCCAGCAAGGTAGCTGTAAACAACACGGAAGTCATCAAGTGAAATGTAAGTAAATTGAAGGCCACCGTTGACATCTCCAACTGCAAAGACACCAGGAACGTTTGTTTGACAATGCTTGTCTACTTTAATAGCACCACGTTCAGTTAGTTCAATATCTGTATTTTCAAGTTGAAGTGGTTCTACATTTGGTTTGCGTCCAGTTGAGTAGAGAAGGGCGTCGAAACGGTAAGTTTCGTTTTCAGTTACAAGGAGCACTTGGTCACCATCGTTTTTGATTTCAGTAGTGCGGACATTTTGAAGCAATTCAATACCGTCTTCTTCCATATATTGCTTAGCAAGAGCTGCGATGGAAGGTTCTGCACGAGGTAGGAAAGTATCCAAGGCATCTAGAACTGTAACCTTGCTTCCAAGTTTGTTGTAAAGACCAGCAAATTCAAGACCGATATTTCCTCCACCAAGAATTCCAAGTTTTTCAGGCAATTTGTCCAAGTTTTGAATACCTGTTGAGTCAAAGACGTTTTTGCTTGTAGCAAGTCCAGGGATTGGCAAGACGTTTGAAACAGCACCAGTGTTGATGACGATTGTTTCAGCAGTTAGTTCTTTCTTTTCATCACCAGCTTGGATTTCGATGACTTTATTTGAAAGGAAGTGAGCTTCCGCATCAAAGATGTCCACGCCTGTACCAGCAACAGTAGCATAGTTTTTACCGTTGAGGCGACCAGTGATAGTGTTTTTGGTAGCAATCACTTCTTCAAAAGACAAGTCCTTCTCAGCAGCAACAAGCAAAGTCTTAGTTGGGATACAACCAATGTTGATACAAGTTCCACCATACATAGCTTTGCTACGTTCAACGAGGGCAACTTTTTTGCCAGCTGAAGCCAATTTACCTGCTAGTGTTTTACCAGCTTTACCAAATCCGATAACGATTAAATCATAAGTTAACATTTAGAGTTCCTCCTATTCGCATTTCATTCTAGCACAAGAAAAAAACTTTTGCACAATTCTGCTACGAAAAAGACAGAAAAAGATAAAAACGATTTCCAGACAAAAAAATAGTAATTTTTTGACAAGCTTGATAAACTAAAATCCTATCTATTTTTATATAAGATAGAATAAATGTTCGAAAATAGGAGGTTTTATGAAATTGAATCGTTATATTATTGCCTTTGCTGGGGTCATTTTACACTTAATGCTGGGTTCGACTTATGCTTGGAGTGTTTATCGTAACCCTATTATTGAAAAAACGGGATGGGATCAGGCTTCTGTTGCCTTTGCATTTAGTCTAGCAATCTTTTGTTTGGGATTATCGGCTGCATTTATGGGGCGTTTGGTAGAAAAATTTGGTCCGAGAGTCATGGGGAGTCTATCTGCTTTTCTATACGCAGGTGGAAATATCTTAACAGGATTTGCAATAGACCGTCAGGAGCTGTGGTTGCTGTATCTCGCTTATGGCATTTTAGGTGGGCTTGGTTTGGGAGCAGGCTATATTACCCCTGTGTCAACGATTATAAAATGGTTTCCTGATAAACGTGGTCTCGCAACAGGTTTAGCGATTATGGGGTTTGGTTTTGCTTCTTTATTGACTAGTCCCATAGCGCAACATCTCATCGCAGGAGTAGGGCTTGTAGAAACTTTTTATATTTTAGGTGCAAGTTACTTTATTATCATGCTCCTAGCTTCACAATTCATTAAGCGTCCAAATGAGCAAGAGCTTGCAATTTTATCTGTTTCAGGGAAAGAAAAAACAGCCTCTTTGACGCAAGGAATGGCTGCGAATCAGGCCCTGAAAAGCAATCGGTTTTATATACTTTGGATTATTTTCTTTATCAACATAGCTTGTGGTTTAGGCTTAATTTCAGCGGCATCACCAATGGCACAGGAGATGGCTAGCTTGTCTACAAGTCATGCAGCAGTAATGGTGGGCGTTTTAGGGATTTTCAATGGGTTTGGTCGTTTGCTCTGGGCGAGTTTGTCTGACTATATCGGTCGCCCTCTAACCTTTAGTATATTGCTGCTTGTCAATCTTTTCTTTTCTCTCTCACTTTGGCTCTTTACAGATTCCGTTTTATTTGTAGTCGCTATGTCTATTTTGATGACTTGCTATGGAGCTGGTTTTTCTTTGATTCCGGCTTATCTTAGTGATATTTTTGGAACCAAGGAATTGGCCGCTCTGCATGGATATATTTTAACAGCTTGGGCAATGGCTGGTTTAGCAGGGCCTATTTTATTAGCAGAGACTTATAAAATGGCTCATTCTTACACACAAACCTTGTTCGTTTTTCTCATTTTATATAGTATAGCCTTGGCTTTGTCTTATTATCTAGGTCGTTCAATCAAAAAGGAAAGCCAAAAACCGCTTACATGATTTTCTAGAGAAATTAGGCTATCTTTTGCTCTGGTCTTGTGTTATACTAGATAGGTTGCAAAGAAAACAGTACTTTTCTTTTGTGGAAAAGAAGCAACACGATTTTATATCCAGTATATGAAAATACGTCATAAAAAGAAAAGTATAAACTAAGCCCTATAGGGTGGCTTCGCACCACCTTTAGAAAGAAGAATAACGTGAAATTT
>CAJZGT010000090.1 GCA_916048145.1 uncultured Streptococcus sp. | reverse complement strand
GTTCTGGTTCTTGGTTCCAGATATTGCCCTCTTCGTAAGGAGCGATATGAACATTACTCAACCAGACTTCCCCATTTTTCACTTGGGCAAAGCCATCCTTGAGGTTGATTCGAGCAGCTCGCACACTCTTGATTTCAGTTCCAGTCAGGACCATCCCTGCCTCTAGCGTATCTACGATTGTATAGTCGTGGCGCGCCTTTTTATTTTGTGCGACGACCTTTCCCTCGCCCTTTGCCATGCTTGGCTCCTTTCTTAGCTACTTCCTTGTAAAAAGGTTTCTTTCCTTTTTTCTTCTTGTCTTTTTGTGAATGCTTGCGCTTATCATTTGAGCGTCCTGATTTTCTCTTATCTTCTTTCTTATCTGAACGACGACTTGAACCACGCCCTCTATCATTACGATTAGACTGTTTCAAGCCTTTTTCAATCACATCAAACTCACTTGGAATATAAGAGAAGTCAATTTCACCAGTCATCTTATCCGCTCTTTCAACTCGAATACGGATTTGCTGACCTACACGGAAGGTAATACCTGATTTCTCTCCACGAAGAGTCAAATCACGCTCATTGAAATGATAAAATTCAGGTAGATTAGTGATGTGAATCAAGCCTTCAACTGTGTTTGGCAATTCGACAAAGAGACCAAACTTGACAATACTGGACACAACCGCATCGTACTCTTCACCCACGTATTCTTCCATGTACTCAGCCTTTTTCATGGCTTCGACTTCACGCTCAGCCTCAATGGCACGACGTTCACGGTTGGAAGACTGGGTCGCAATCTCTGGAATCACTTGCTCAAAATGCTCTGCTATTTCCTTAGAACGGCTGTAATCACGAATCATACGGTGAACAAGAAGGTCTGGATAACGACGAATCGGACTGGTAAAGTGAGTGTAATAGTCAGCAGCAAGGCCATAGTGGCCGTGATTGTGCTCCGAATAGCGAGCCTGTTGCATAGAGCGAAGAAGCATCATGGACAATACATCCGCATAAGGTTCTCCCTCAACAGTACGCATGATGTCTTGGAGGGCCTCCTGGCTAATCTCACTGGCAGTCCCATAAATGCGCAAGCCAAAACTCGAAGCATAATCAATAAACTTCTGAACTTTTTCAGCCTTAGGCTCCTCGTGAATCCGATAGATAAAAGGCAAATCCAACTTGCTGAAATGCTCGGCAACTGTTTCGTTGGCCATCAACATAAAAGACTCAATCATCCGCTCGGCAACACCACGCTGACGAAGAACGATATCAACAGGCTTACCTTGCTTATCCACTAAAATCTTAGCTTCATTGGTATCGAAATTGAGGGCTCCACGTTTCACACGCATGTTTTCTAAAGTTTCATGAAGCTTGGCCATAAGTTCGATACTAGGAACAATTTTCTGATATTCTTGTCGCTTTTCCTCGTCGCCAGCTAAGATATCATTGACATCACTATAGGTCATACGGAAGCTTGTCTTGATAACCGTTTGTGTGATGGTGTAGTTGACTACACGACCATGTTTATCAATCTCCATGATGGCTGACTGAGTTAGACGGTCAACTTGAGGATTGAGGGAGCAGATACCATTTGACAGTCGTTCTGGAAGCATTGGGACCACACGGTCTGTCACATAGACAGAAGTTGCGCGATTAAGGGCTTCCTTATCAAGGGCAGACCCCTCGGTCACATAGTAGGAAACATCTGCGATGTGAACACCGAGCTCCAAATTCCCATTTTTTAAAGCCTTGATATGCACCGCATCGTCCAAGTCTTTGGCGTCAGCACCGTCAATGGTAAAGGTAATCTCATCTCTTAGATCCAGACGGCCTTCCATATCCTTTTGAGATGGAACATCAGGCACACTTTCTGCTTCCTTGACAACAGCCTCTGGAAATTCTGAGACAATGTCCATAGACTCCAAAACCTCAAGAACATCAATTCCGACATCCGTTGAATGCCCCACCACATCGAGGACACTAGCGACAAAGAAATCATGTTTCTTGCTTGGGTATTTATCGATAAAGACCTTGAGAACTTCTGTTCCCTCCAGTTTAAGGGCTGGTTTTTTTACATAAATCGGTTGGCTGATTTTCTGATTTTTCGAACGGATGTAGCCAGCATACTTAGGCTTTTCCTGATCTAGAACGATTTGACCGACAACAGTTGTCAAACTGTGTTCTAGGATATCGATAATTTTGGCTTCCGCCGCTGTTCCCTTGTTACGATCAGCGACTTTCTTGATGACAACCTCAACAGTATCGCCATCAATAGCATAATTGACATCGTTTTTACCTACAAAAAGGTCGTCCTCCTCGCCTTCTAGGCTGACAAAACCAAAGCCATTTTTATGGGCATGAAAAATCCCCTTGAGAGTAATCTCATGTTTTTTCTTAACTTCTAATGTCAGACTACCATCTTCTTCAAAACGAATCTGGTGCTTCCTTTCCATTAGGGACAAGGTTTTAATTAACTCACGAAAATCCTTGGAACCGTCTTTTCCCAAAGCCTGAGCCAAGTCATTGACAGTCACCTTTCCCTTGTCTTGTAAATATTCTTTTATTCTATCTTTCATATTTTCTTTCTAGATTTTTTATTTTCTTTTACTGTAAAACCTTCTTAAACATCTTTTAAAAATAAAAAGAGGCAAAGACCTAGTCCTGCCCATTATTTTCTTATCTACTTGATAATACCGTCAATGCTAAGGCAATGGCTAGCCAGAAAAAGACTAAAATCCCTGTCAAACGCTGCATTACAGCTTCGAAACCGCGTGCTTTACTGCGTTCAAACAAATCACCTGAGCTGGCATCAAATACATTGCTGGATTGGTTTTTGGTTGGTTGCATGAAAATCGCAATCACAATCACAACAGATAATACTAATAAAATGGTTAATAATAGGTTATACATATCAAACTCCTTAAAATCCCTATTATTTTACCATAAAATCTACTTAGATTCAAGATGTAGGGTTACTTTTCTTTCCTTGGGACAATACTTTAAAACCTCAATCTTGTCTGGATGGGTTTTTGAATTTTTACTGGTTAGATAATTGATACTGCCACAAGAGGAGCATTTGAGATTAATTTTTACTCGCACTAGATTTCCTTTACTTTTAATAATACTCTATTTTTAGCTACATTTAATAAACAATGCTAAGATACTTCTTCTAAGCTAATCTATTAACTGACTCTCAATTATTTCAAGTTTAGTAACTACTTGACCCACAAGCTGATCACGACTACCATTATTATCAAGAACCTGGCTGGCCAAATCTTTCTTTTTTTCTAAAGGCCACTGGGCTGCCAGACGAGATTCAGCTTCATTTTTGGACAAGTGGTCCCTTTTCATTAGGCGTTCTACTTGGACATCTCGGTCCACATAGACCAACCAAGTCTCATCAAACCAAGAGGCATAGTCTTGTTCAAAAAGCAGGGGAATATCCATGAAGAAAATCTCTTCTGTCTGAGCCAACTGGTCTCTCAACCTAGCTAGTTCCTCACGGATAATCTCTCCTTGGATTTGCTTAGACCATTCTCGTTCTTCAGGATTTGAAAAGATGAGACTAGCTAGGAGAGGTCGATTGAGTTCTCCATTTTCAAGGATGATTTCTTGCCCAAAGTGCTGGACTAGAGCCTTAAACAGACGACCGCCAGGTTTCTGTAGTTGGTGGACGACTGCGTCGGCATCCACTACTTGAAAGCCTTGCTTTCTTAGAAAATTTGTCACGGTTGACTTACCAGAGGCAATTCCCCCAGTGATTCCGATGATTTTTCCCATCAACCCCTCCTTTGGCACTGAGGACAAAAATGGGTGCCTCGTCCACCTAGTTGGATTTTCTCAATGATGGTGCCACAACGTGAACATTCTTGACCAGCCTTGTCATAGACTTGATGAAAATCCTGCATGGTTCCATCTTCCCCAAAGGCATTGGTATAGGTCCGAATGGTGGAACCACCTTTTTCAACAGCCTGTCCCAAAACAGCGATGGTCTGGTCATGAATGGCAGTCGCTTCTTCTGCTGTTAAAGTCTGGGAAGGTCTAGCCGGATGAACCTGAGCTCGCCAGAGAACCTCATCCACATAGATATTGCCAAGTCCAGCTACCAAGGTTTGGTCTAGAAGATGGGATTTGATAGGCTTTTTGAACTTAGCTAGGGCAGCTTGAAAGATCTGCACATCAAAGTCTTGTTCGCTTGGTTCAGGACCTAATTTTTTAGAAATAAAGTAGGCGTCTAAAAGATCAGGCGCCAAGAGTTCCATAGTACCAAACTTGCGAACATCCTCATAAACAAGCGTGCCACTATCCTCAAACTGGAAGAAAACATGGGCATGCTTACGTTCAGGTGCTTGATCTGGATAGTAAAAATACTTGCCCTCCATCCGCAGATGAGAAATCAAGACCTTGTCTGTCAGGTAGAAAAGTAAATATTTGCCCCGACGTCCCATTGACTCAACAACTTGACCAGGTACTTCCTTTCGAAACTGGTCCAAATCTGTCTTAATCATCTTGGGATAGCGAATTTCTATACTCGAAATCTTCTTTCCTAAAATCAATTTTTCTAAGCCACGACGAACGGTTTCAACCTCAGGTAATTCAGGCATAAGTCCTCCTTCTGTAAAAACAAGAAGCAGGCATGAGCCCACCTCTACTTAGTATTCTTTTTCATTATAGCCAAAGTCAGCCAAATCTAGCTTTTTATCACGCCAGTTTTTCTTGACCTTGACCCAGGTTTCTAGGAAGACCTTGTCTCCTAGCATGAGTTCAATATCACGACGAGCCATACTACCGATTTTCTTAAGCATAGCACCACCTTTACCGATGATAATCCCTTTTTGGCTATCGCGCTCGACCATGATGGTTGCACGGATGTGAACCTTATCAGTCTCTTCATCTCGTTTCATAGAATCAACCACTACTGCGACAGAATGCGGAATCTCTTCACGAGTTAGGTGCAAGACTTTCTCGCGAACCATCTCTGAAACCAAGAAACGCTCTGGATGGTCTGTGATTTGATCAGATGGGAAATATTGGAAACCTTCATCTAGATTTTCACTCAAAATATCCACTAGACGAGAGACGTTATTTCCTTGAAGGGCTGAGATTGGTACAATTTCCTTAAAGTCCATTTGGTTACGGAAATCATCAATCTGAGACAAAAGCTGGTCTGGGTGAACCTTATCGATTTTATTCACCACCAAAATCACAGGAACCTTGGCTGCCTTAAGACGCTCGATAATCATGTCATCCCCCTTACCACGCGCTTCATCAGCAGGAACCATGAAAAGAACGGTATCCACTTCGCGAAGGGTACTGTAGGCAGACTCAACCATGAAATCTC
>CAJZGT010000089.1 GCA_916048145.1 uncultured Streptococcus sp. | reverse complement strand
TTCAAGAACCGCAAGCAGCATATACTGGAAAAATTGAAGCCAAAGGCACTCAAGAGACTGGTAAAGAGGGCGAGTCTTTAGTTCAAGAACCGCAAGCAGCATATACTGGAAAAATTGAAGCCAAAGGCACTCAAGAACCAGGTAAAGAGGGTGAGTCTTTAGTTCAAGAACCGCAAGCAGCATATACAGGAAAGGTTGAGGCTAAAGGCACTCAGGAACCAGGTAAAGAGGGCGAGTCTTTAGTTCAAGAACCGCAAGCAGCATATACAGGAAAGGTTGAGGCTAAAGGCACTCAAGAACCAGGTAAAGAAGGCGAGTCTTTAGTTCAAGAACCGCAAGCAGCATATACAGGAAAGGTTGAGTCTAAAGGTACTCAGGAACCAGGTAAAGAAGGAAAATCTTTAGTTCAAGAACCGCAAGTAGCATATTCAGGCAAAATTGAAGTCAAAGGCACTCAAGAAACTGGTAAAGAAGGAGAATCTTTAGTTCAAGAAAAGTTATCTGAATATAAAGTAACTGAGGGCGCGGTTACGAAAGAAACTACTACTGAGATTGACTATAAGACAGAAATTATCGAGGATCCAACCAAATATACGGATGAAGAAACTGTAGTCCAAGATGGAGAAAAGGGTAGTAAAATTACCAAAACGACTTATAAGACTCTCGAAGGTGTTGAGACTGATCAAGTTTTAAATACAACAACCGATGTCATCAAAGAACCAGTCACTAAAAAAATAAGTCGTGGAACAAAACCAATTGAAGGAACTCTGGTAGAAGAAAGTCTTGAAAAGATTCCATTTAAGGAAGTTGTTAAAGAAGATGACCAACTGAAAAAAGGTGAAAGAGTTACTGTCCAAGAAGGAAAAGATGGACAGAAAAAAGTTACCAAGACTTACAAAACTATCAAAGGTTTAAAAACTGAAGAAGCACCGAAAATTGTGGAACAGGTTCTGGAGTTAGATCAAGATCGTATCGTCAAATTAGGAACTAAAAACTTTGAAAAACCAATCTTAAGTTTGTCACTTGTTGATGTTCAAGATTTGAAACGATCATCTCAAATTCGTTATAATTTGGAAAATCCAAGTAAGGCAGCCATTAAATCTATCACCCTAACTCTGAAAAAAGGTGATGAGATTGTGAAGACATTGAATGTTTCACCAGAAGATCTAACAACTTCTTTGACAGACTTACAGTACTACAAAGATTATAAACTTGAAACGAAGATAGTTTATGACCGTGGTGAGGGTGATGAGGAAGAAGTTCTGAAGGAAGAACCGCTAAGAATTGACCTTAAAAAAGTTGAAATTAAAAACATCAAAGAAACAAGCTTGATGAGTGTGGACGCTGACGGTAATGAAACAGACACTAGTTTACTGACAGAAAAACCAGCTGATGTTGCTCCACTCTACCTACGAGTTACAACTCACGACAACAAAGTTACAAGACTGGCCGTTGATAAGATTGAAGAAGTAGAAAAAGACGGAAAAACTTTATACAAAGTCACTGCCAAAGCACCAGATTTGATTCAGCACATAGATGCTTCTAAATTGGCAAACGAGTATGTCCATTACTTTGAAAAACAAAAAGCACACGATGGTGATGTATATTATAGCTTTAACGACCTAGTAACGGCTATGAAAGCTAACCCAAGTGGTACCTTTAAACTTGGTGCAGATTTGAATGCAGCAAATGTACCAACTCCGAATAAACAATATGTACCTGGTAAATTTAGCGGAACTTTAACAAGTGTTGACGGTAAACAATATACCATTCATAATATGGCTCGTCAGTTATTCGATAACGTTGAAGGCGGTACAGTTAAAAACATTAACTTAGGTAATGTTAATATTAATATGCCTTGGATTGAAAATATTTCCGCACTATCAAGAGTAATTAAAAATGCCACAGTTGAAAATGTTAAGGTAACTGGTAGTATCCTTGGTAAAGATGGTATTGCTGGTATCGTAAATAAAGGAGATACTGGTGGACTTCTTAAAAATGTTGCTTTCATCGGTAAACTAACAGGTGTCGGTAATAAAGGTTGGGATCTTGGTGGTATCGCCGGAGAACTTTGGCGTGGTAATATTAAACATGCATACGTAGATGCTGATATTGTTGCAGATAGAGCACGTGTTGGTGGACTTGTCGCTAGAACCGATAACGGTTCTGATCCTAATGGTATTGATAAATACGCTTCTGTTCGTAACGCTGTTACTAAAGGAACTATTGATGTGAAGAACCCTGTTGAGGTAGGTGGTTTCATTAGTAAAAACTGGACATGGGGGCGTGTTGCTGACACAGTTTCAATGATGAAAGTCAAAAACGGTGAAGAATTCTACGGTTCTAGAGATTTAGAAGCAGAAGGTGGATATTACACAAAAAACTGGATTGAAAGAAACTACGTTGTTAAAGATGTGAGTGAAGGTTCTCACTCATTTAACGGTTCTCGTAGTAATCGAATCCAAGAAATCAGCCTAGAAGATGCAAATAAAAAAATAGAATCATTCGGAATTACAGCTGATAAGTTTGAAATTAAACCTCTTGTTGAAGATACACTAAATAGTGTAAAACCAAAATCTGACACTTACAAAGATACTCAAGACTACGATACTTCTCGTGAACTTGCTTACCGTAATATTGAAAAACTTCAACCGTTCTACAACAAAGAATGGATTGTCAACCAAGGTAATAAGATTCCTGCAGATTCTAAATTACTAACTACTGAAGTTTTATCTGTTACAGGTATGAAAGATGGACAATTTGTGACCGACTTATCAGATGCTGATCATATTATGATTCATTACGCTGATAAGACGAAAGAAATTAAAGCTATTACACAAAAAGAATCTAAGGTTCAACAAGTTCGTGAATATAGTATTGAAGGATTAGGTGATATTGTCTATACACCAAATATGGTTGTTAAAGATAGGACACAGTTAATCAGCGATATCAAAGCTAAATTAGCTTCTGTTGAACTTGATTCAGATGAAGTTCGTAAGATTAATAACAATCCTAAGATGTTATACATGGAAGAAAGCTTTAAAGAAGTTAAAGATAATCTTGATGCTTTAGTTAAAGCTTTAGTTGAAAATGAAGACCATCAATTAAATACGGACGAAGCAGCTAAACGTGCATTGATTAAAAAAGTTGAAGATAACAAAGCTAAAATCATGTTAGCTCTGGCTTACTTAAACCAATACTATGGAATTAAATTTGACGGATTAAATATCAAAAATATGATGACCTTCAAACCTGATTTCTACGGTAAGAACGTTAACGTACTTGATAGATTAATCAGCTTCGCATCAAATGGTAATAACCTAAAAGGTGATCAATCACATGATGCATTTAACAGAGCTCTTGCAAGTGCTACTGGTAAAGCTAACTTACACGAATTCCTGAAGTACAACATGGAATTATTCACTAGTGAAACAGATATGAATACTTGGTTCAAGAACAACATTGCAGATAACGCTTATGTTGTTGAGAAACAATCATCAAATCCTGATTTTGCGAATAAGAAACATAAATTGTATGAAGTAATTAATAATGGACATCACGGACGTTATATTCTACCACTTCTGAACCTGAAGAAAGCGCATATGATCTTAATTACAACCTATAATACCATTGCGTTTAGTTCATTTGAGAAATATGGTAAGAATAGGGCAGAAGAACGTGAAGCGTTCAAGAAGCAAGTTGATTTACGTGCGCAAGAACAAATTAATTATTTAGACTTCTGGTCAAGACTTGCTGCTGATAATGTACGAAATAATCTTCTTAAGAGTGAAAATATGGTACCATCTGCAATTTGGGATAACCATGATGTACCAGGTTTGGGATGGGTTGACCGTATGGGACATACGAAGAAAGGCGATTTTGCTCCAATTCGTGAATTCTATGGTCCGACTGATAAGTGGCATGGATATAATGGAATGGGTGCATACGCTTATATCTTCCAAAATCCACAACCACAAGAGGCGGTATATTACATCATCTCTAGCATGATTAGTGATTTTGGTACATCTGCATTCACTCACGAAACAACTCACATCAATGACCGTATGGCCTACTTAGGAACATGGCGTCACCGTGAAGGAACAGACGTTGAAGCCTTTGCTCAAGGTATGTTACAATCACCATCAGTTTCAAATCCAAATGGTGAATATGGTGCCTTAGGATTAAACATGGCTTACGAACGTCAAAATGATGGAAATCAAATTTACAACTATAATCCAAATGTGTTAAGTAGTCGTGAGAAAATCGATCACTACATGAAGAATTACAATGAATCCATGATGATGCTTGATTACTTAGAAGCTGAGTCTGTCATCAAGAAAAATACTGGAACAAATGATAAGTGGTTCAAGAAGATCGATAAGAAATATCGTGAAAAAGCGGATCGCAATGGCTTAGTTGGTGAACCACATCAATGGGATTTGGTTCGTGATTTAAATGATGACGAAAAGAATACGAAACTGACAAGTATTGATCAACTGGTTGATGGAAACTTTGCAACGAAACATGGATTACCAGGAAATGGTCATTACCGTACTGAAGGATTTGATTCTGCTTATACTGTAGTAAATATGATGACAGGTATTTATGGTGGTAATACAAGTAAGAGTGCGGTTGGTTCAATCTCATTCAAACATAATACCTTCCGTATGTGGGGTTACTTCGGTTATCTAGATGGGTTCTTAGGTTATGCATCAAACAAATACAAACAAGAATCTAAAGCTGCTGGTAATGTAGGTCTTGGTGATGACTTTATTATTAATAAAGTTTCTAACGGCAAATTCCAAAGCTTAGAAGCATGGAAGAAAGCATGGTATCATGAAGTACACGAAAAAGCCCAAAGAGGTTTTGTTGAAATTGAAATCGATGGTCAAAAGATTTCAACTTACGCACAACTTCAGACCTTATTTGATGCCGCGGTCGAAAAAGACCTTCAAGGTAATGATTTCAAGAATACTGTAGATCTTAAATGGAAGGTTTACAAACAACTCTTGCAGAAATCAGATGGATTTGCTGGTGATTTATTCACTAAAGCATAATCAATAGTAAGAAAATAATAAAAAGGTAGATCAGCTTTGTCTGGATCTGCCTTTTTGTGCTATACTTAAGGTATGCATAGAAAAACAGTGATTGATTTTAGGGATTTTGGGGAAAGATACACCTTTACCCAGCCGATTAAAGAGTTAAAAACGAGAAATGTAGCAGAAGTGGCAGACTTGCTGGCACAAGTGGAAAGCTACCAAGAGCAAGGCTATTATGTGGTGGGCTATGTCAGCTACGAGGCTGCACCTGCTTTTGAGGAGAAATTAGCAGTTCATAAAGCTCCTTTACTGGCAGAGTACCTGCTATATTTTACAGTTCATGACAGCGTAGAAACATCCCCTATTTCTCTGACTTATGATGAGGTTGATTTGCCTTCAAATTGGCAGGAAGTAACGTCTGCAGAGGA
>CAJZGT010000088.1 GCA_916048145.1 uncultured Streptococcus sp. | reverse complement strand
TGTGCTGAGAGCTTTCTTCTATACTAATAGACGAAAGGGTGTGAAAATGATTTTTAAATGATACTGTGGAACGGAACAGTAGCCCTAGTATTGACTACTGTCGTTTCTATTCATATTGGCTATTCTAGGACTGAGATGAAAAAATCTATAAATGCTCAGAATAAAATTGAACCCGCAAATCTCCCCAAAACAATGGTGAGTCATGTACTTGTATTATTCCGAAAAAATACACCTCTGGTGCAGTGAGACAAATTGGTGTATCTTATAGTGGCTTCGTAGATGAAAGCTATACTCTACTATCACTCTTTGATGATGTAGAACAAATTGAAAAAGATAATAGACTTCAGACAGCTATTGATGTTGTCAGAGAACAGTTTGGTTTTTTAGCCATACAAAAAGGAACCGTCCTAACTGAAGGTTCCAGAAATATTGAACGCAGTAAACTTATCGGTGGTCATTCCGCGGGTGGATTGGAGGGATTAAAATGAAACAAGAAAAAAATACAGTACAATTTTCAGAAATCCGTAGCAAAGGATGTAATGATATTGAAATGCTTGAAAGATTTTTACATGGAATCGTTGAAACAGCAACTTCAAAACTTCGTCAGAGAAAACTCAAAACAACTGAAATATCGATACGACTAGTACATGCTAAATCTGAAAACCGATTACCATTGGAATTTACATTTAGCATTAAGCCAACAAGCTCATCTGTGATAATCTATACTGAGGTAATCAATCGCTTTAAAGAATGTTACACAGGTGGGGGAATTCAAGGTTTTACGATTCAATTTGATAAAAATACCCTTGCCTCTGCATAGAAAGGATTTGATATGATTGACCGTTCATATTTACCATTTCAATCAGCAAGAGAGTACCAGGATACAAAGATGCAAAAATGGATGGGCTTTTTCCTATCTGAACATGCATCAGCACTCTCTGATGATACAAACAAAGTAACGTACATGTCTGACTTATCACTAGAGAAGAAATTATTACTCCTCAGTCAAGTATACGCCGGGCAGCTACGCACACGCATTCAAGTGATTGAAAAAAACAAGCGTGTTTCCTACACTGGAACAATACCAAGTCTGACCAAAGATTTCATTTTGATAAAAACTACAACAGGTCACATCAATTTGAAATTAAAAGACATTATTAGTATTGAACTTGTCGAGGAGGTGCTCTATGAATCAGCTTGAGTTTCAGCGTAATCACCTACAAATGGACTATTATAGCGAGAGCTACCAAGATTTTGAACGTGACTTCTACCGCTACTCTAACATGAATATTCCATTGACCTTCCTAACTGATGATATCCTAAAAACAATGGCGACTTCACGTAAGAATTACTTTGTCCTCAATAAGGAAAAGTCCAGAGATAACCGCGATCACTTCTTCATATTTGAAGTAAGTACCGTAGATGAGAATCCGCTAATCTATCATTATACATATAAGAAAACTACAATATATTTAGCAGAAAAATAGGAGCAGTTCAATTGACTGTTCCTATTTTTAATATTCATAAAATCTAAAGTCTTTATACTCTTTAACAATGGAGTCGCCAACCAGAACAGACTATACTGACCAGCGACTACCTTAAATTTAATGTTTCAGATTTATTTTCTTATCTCTAATTTCATAAACTACATCTGCTACATTTTCGAGTAATCGTTTATCGTGGGTGATAAACACGATAGTTCCGGTGTACTCCTTCATTAGTATTTCCAAAGCCTCTAAACTTGGTATGTCAAGGAAGTTACTGGGTTCATCCATTATTAGGATGTTATATCTACCCATGAGCATTTTAGCAAGCAACAATTTTATAATTTCTCCACCGCTTAAAACAGATAAACTTTTTCCAATATCGTTCTGTTTGAACCCCATAGATGCTAGCACTGAACGAATTTCTGATATATTGTAGTCACAATCCTTCTGCATAAACTCCATAACATTCTGATTACTGTTGTACTTGTAACCATTCTGTGCAAAGTAACCTATTTTTGCCTTAGGCGAAATAGAAATTCCTTCTTCATGGTTTAAGATCATTTGGATTAAAGTTGTTTTTCCGATTCCATTACCACCAGTTAACGCCACTTTTGCTCCTAACGGAATTTGAAAAGATGCATTTTCAAACAGAGCCTTATCCCCAAATACTTTATTAATTTCTGCACCGACTATAGGGTATGGATTATGGAGCTCCAATGCTTTACTTTGCCTGAAACGAATTCTGCGAATGCCTTCCGGAGCTTCTACTTTTCCTAAGGCCGCAATCCTGTGCTCTAGGGTTTTAGCAGCATTATACATCTTTTTTTCCTTACTTCCTATTGATTTTTGATGAGCTAAACGCCCTCCGTCTTCAGTACTTTTTTTCTTTGAAGAACCTTTTGCCTTCTGTTCTATTTTACGAGCCTGTTTTCGCTTTTCCTCCGCAGCCCTTTCCAATCGGGCACGTTCCGCAATAAATTGTTCGTATTCTGCAGCTTGGCTCTTACGTTCTTCCTCTTTCTGACGAAGATAATCAGAATAGTTTCCCCAATACTCAGTGATTTTGCCATCTTTCAGTTCCCATATTTTATCTACTATTTCATCAAGAAAATAGCGGTCATGGCTAATAACTAACAGTGCACCTGTAAAATATTTTAGCTGTCCTATTAGAAAATCAATTCCTTCACGGTCTAAATGGCTCGTAGGTTCATCCGCTAAAATACCATGAACCTGTGCCGATAAGGCCTGTGCTATTTTAAGCCTTGTTTCTTCACCACCGCTCATAGTCTGTATATTTAATTGCTCAACACCTAGCTTGCCTACAAGTGCAAAATCTTTTTCCTCCTGCAGAGTTACTTCGTCCAACTGGGGAATATAGGCAAGTTCACCCAGACGATTCATTTTACATCCTGGGGGAGTTAATTCTCCTAAAAGTACCCTGAGTAAAGTGCTTTTTCCAGCACCATTTGCTCCTACTAAACCAATACGGTCATAATCATATACTTCTAATTCATTTATATCTAAAACATCGCGTCCTTTGAATTCCACACGAATGTCTTTTGCTTTTAATATTAATTCCATAACATTTCCTCCTGTCTATAATCGCATGCTTTCATTTGCTTGTATGCAGGGAAAACCCTGCGATTTTAGCAGGAAGAGTTACATGAAAATAAGATACATAAATATTCCTCCAATATTGTTTATTTTAAATCTAATTTTCTAACCTCAGTTATCATTTGGCAAACTATAGCAATGCCAATAATTAAAATACCTGATAGTAAAAACCAATGATTTACACCGATTTTATCAGCAAAGAATCCAGAAAGAATTAACCCAATTGGCATAGCAAGTGACATGATACTTCCGATCAAAGAAAATACACGTCCTAAATATTCAGGCTTAATTTTCTCCTGAAAAAGAGCTGTTTGCACACCGCTATAAAATGGCACCGAAAGCCCCATTATTGCACAGCAAACTACGAATATTACAAATCCATTTGGAGGAAGTATTCCCGAAACGGCTAAACTGGTCCCCATTATAAAAAATGAACTTGTTATTAGTAATACATGCTTTTCGAAGCCCCCTAATCTTCCTAATAATAAGCCTCCTGCTAGCATCCCAAATGCAAAGGAAATTTCCGTAATAGAAATATGCACAGGCGTTCCATTAAAGTGTTCCATGCTTATTAAAGGAAATAGTGCATTGATTGGCATATAAACAAAAGTATATAGTGTTCCTAAGAGTAATAAGGCAAACAATCCTTTGTTTTGTCTCAGAACCACAACTCCTTCTTTCATCTCCCTTATGAAATTTGGTTCTAAACTTTGCACTTGATTACCCAGCTTAGGTATACGTACAATTGCTACCGTAATAGATGCAATCACAGCACCCAATACGTCGATGGCAATAATAGCATTTAAATCCCAAACGGAGTATAAGAGTGCTGCAACTGCCGGACTAACAATATAGCTTATAGACTGCAAAGACTGACTATAGCCTGCGCATTTCGTTAGCTGTTCTTCTGGTACTAAAAGTGGTGTAACCGCATTGAGTGCTGGGGTATGAAAAGCTGTTCCAATGCTACGGATAAACAATACTATCATAATCATCCAGACAGGTAGCTCCATACAGAATGCAACAATAGCAAGCACTGCACCAGCTGCTGCGATAATTAAATCGGCACCAATCATTATCTTCTTCCTATCATGACGATCCACTAGCACACCAATGGCAGGTCCCAAAATCGCATAGGGTAAAAAACCTACTAATGAAGCCATAGACAAGACCATCGCAGATCCTGTTTTTTCTGTAAGGTAAAAAATAATCGCCATTTGCAGGATGGCACTAGTGATTAATGATACTGCTTGCCCTGCCCATATTGCATAAAATTTTCGTTTCCAATTGTTGTATTTTTCCATTTATATTATCTCCTGCATATTATTTTGCTTGAATTTCTATTTTGAATAGCATTCTAGGCAATAAAAAATGCAGGCCAAACCCCACAATGTGGCTTTTGGTCTGCATACATACAATTTGGAAACATTCATATTAAAGACATAGTTAAATAAAGGTATAGTTAAATAACCAATATCCTCACCGTAACTAATGAATGCTCAATATCGTATAAATAAGCACAACAAAAAAGCCTATCATCGGGTATAGATTCTGCTTTTTTTATTGCCAGCTTATCTTAAACGCATTGAGGCTGTCATAGTTTCGGTTCCTCCTACATCTTTGTTTATATCAATTTATAGTATAACACAACAAGATGATATGTTCAATATAAAAGTTATGGAATGAGACTCATACTTCCAATTCGATGCCAGATTTAAAGGATATGACGAAGTTTTCTTCATAGACTGTAACGCTCTGGATTATCTTCCTTAGTAGCAAGCGATTAGCTTTCACAAAATCTTCTGTTTGTAGTTTTAAAAATTCATCAGGATTTTCTAACTCAACCTCAAAATATTTCATTTTACATTCCCTCATTTCATTTATTGATAAATTGAGTTTGCAAAAAAGAGTGGACAATTTTTGTCTACTCTTAACCTTTAAAATAGTTTTTTTTAATCGATTTGAAGTTGCCTAAATTATTACTTATTCGGTAAAATGAAGTATTGCTTTCAACAGATTTCCTTCAACTACACTTCACTTGATTCAAACAAGGTGGGTACATTTCTATTCCCACAAACTCCTTGTCAATGGAAACAAACACGTACCCACAGGGTAAATGGAAATAGAAACTGATAATTTCTAGCTATCACTTCTACTCATTCCAAAAATTTTCTCACTCTGATACTTACCCACCATAAAGCAAAAAGCCTTGCAATCAAGGCTTTCATTATCCCTTTCGTTCAAAGGTTTCTAAGCTTTTACGAGCAGAGCGACACACTCAGCGGTTCGCTATCTCCGTTCTGTCTGCGTGCTAGCACTTGTCAATCACGGACAGCTATCGCATGGGCGGAAGTAAATGCTAATCTTCGTCGTTTTACTCCTTGACTAGCAAACTTACCGCCTCAACATG
>CAJZGT010000087.1 GCA_916048145.1 uncultured Streptococcus sp. | reverse complement strand
AGGAGCTAATTGCGGCCAATCATACGGTTGAAGAAACGCGTCAAATCATTGGGGCAGACAGTCTGACTTATCTCTCTGTTGAAGGATTGATTGAGTCGATTGGGATTGAAACGGATGCGCCGAATGGTGGTCTCTGTGTCGCTTACTTTGACGGTGACTACCCAACTCCTCTCTACGACTATGAAGAAGACTATCGTAGAAGTTTGGAAGAAAAGACCAGTTTTTACAAATAGATAATAGATCCTCCATTAAAGAAAAGGAATATAAAAATGGCAAATAAAAATGCTTATGCTTCACGTCTCACTACTGACTAAAAGCTTAAGCATTTGTCAGTAGACGCTTTGTCCTATAGGATCAAAGCTAGAGCCCTGACTAGTATTTTTAGATAAAATAATTGTTTATCTAAAAATACATCGCAGTTTTTCTCAAAAAAAGAAAAGGATTAAAAAATGACAAAAAATGCGTACGCTCAATCTGGTGTGGATGTTGAAGCGGGTTATGAAGTTGTTGAGCGGATCAAAAAGCACGTGGCTCGTACGGAGCGTGCAGGTGTCCTAGGAGCTCTGGGAGGCTTTGGTGGTATGTTTGACCTTTCAAAGACTGGGGTTAAAGAACCCGTCTTGATTTCAGGAACTGACGGTGTCGGAACCAAGCTCATGTTGGCTATCAAATACGACAAGCACGATACTATTGGTCAGGACTGTGTGGCCATGTGTGTCAATGATATCATCGCTGCAGGTGCGGAGCCCCTCTATTTCCTTGACTACGTCGCAACTGGCAAGAATGAACCAGCTAAGCTAGAACAAGTGGTTGCTGGTGTTGCAGAAGGCTGTGTGCAGGCAGGCGCTGCCCTCATTGGTGGGGAAACGGCTGAAATGCCTGGCATGTACGGCGAAGATGACTATGATTTGGCTGGTTTTGCGGTCGGGGTGGCTGAAAAATCTCAAATCATTGACGGTTCAAAGGTGGCAGAGGGAGATGTTCTTCTCGGACTTGCTTCAAGTGGGATTCATTCCAATGGTTACTCCCTCGTCCGTCGTGTCTTTGCGGACTACACAGGTGAGGAAGTCCTGCCAGAATTGGAAGGCAAGAAACTCAAGGAAGTTTTGCTTGAGCCGACTCGTATCTATGTCAAGGCTGTCTTGCCCCTCATCAAGGAAGGCTTGGTCAACGGCATTGCCCATATCACAGGTGGTGGCTTTATTGAGAATGTCCCTCGTATGTTTGCAGCTGATTTAGCAGCTGAGATTGAGGAAAACAAGGTTCCAGTGCTTCCAATTTTCAAAGCCCTTGAAAAATACGGTCAGATCAAACACGAAGAAATGTTTGAAATCTTCAATATGGGTGTGGGGCTTATGCTGGCAGTTAGCCCTGAAAATGTAAGTCATGTCAAGGAATTGTTGGATGAACCAGTTTATGAAATTGGTCGCATCGTCAAGAAAGAAAACGAAAGTGTCATCATCAAATGAAAAAAATAGCGGTTTTTGCCTCTGGTAATGGCTCAAATTTTCAGGTGATTGCCGAAGAATTTCCAGTGGAGTTTGTCTTTTCAGACCATCGTGACGCCTATGTGCTCGAACGTGCAGACAAGCTCGGCGTTCTGTCCTATGCTTTTGAACTCAAGGAGTTTGAGATCAAGGCAGACTACGAAGCGGCCCTTGTCGAACTCTTGGAAGAACACCAGATTGACTTGGTTTGTCTAGCAGGCTACATGAAAATCGTTGGGCCAACCTTATTGGCGGCTTATGAAGGACGAATTATCAACATTCACCCAGCCTACCTGCCAGAATTTCCAGGAGCTCATGGGATTGAGGATGCTTGGAGTGCTGGTGTTGCTGAGAGTGGTGTTACCATTCACTGGGTGGACTCTGGAGTGGATACAGGCAAGGTTATCAAACAAGTACGTGTACTGCGACTAGCTGATGATACCATTGACAATTTTGAAACTCGGATTCATGAGGCAGAGTATAAGTTGTATCCAGAAGTGCTGGAGAGCTTGGGAGTTGCACGAAAATAAGATCGAAGTCAAGTTTTGATTGCGCAATCTTGCTGGGAGAAAAAATGATTGAACTGAAATTAGTAGATGAGAGCAGTTTTCAGGCAGTGCTGGATTTGAAAATATCTGAAGCTGATAAACGAGCACGTTTCGTGGCTCCAAATGTACGCTCTTTAGCTGATGCATGGCTCTACCGGAAAAACGAAGATGTGTTTCCGATGGCGATCTATTGGGATAAGCAAGTGGTTGGCTTTCTCCTGCTGGAAATAGACAAGGATGAAGCGGAATACTTTATCTGGCGGATAATGATTGGCCAACAGTACCAAGGAAGAGGTTATGGACGAAAAGCTGTGGAAGTTCTGATCAAAAAGGCTCAGATGGATAGCACTTGCAATCATATTGTCGCAGATTATGTGGTTGGAAATGAAAAAATGAAGCACCTGTTGACTAGTTTGGGTTTTCAGGAAACAGGATTTATAAAAGAAAATAACGAAGTCGCTATGCGCTTGGACCTAAAGAAAGAGGAATAGAATGACGAAAAAAGCTTTGATCAGCGTATCAGATAAAGCGGGCATTGTTGAATTTGCCCAAGAACTCAAAAAACTTGGTTGGGATATTATCTCGACAGGTGGGACAAAGGTTACCCTTGATAATGCTGGGGTGGATACGGTTGCCATCGATGATGTGACTGGTTTCCCAGAAATGATGGATGGTCGTGTCAAGACCCTTCATCCAAATATCCACGGTGGGCTCCTTGCTCGTCGCGACTTAGATAGCCATTTAGAAGCGGCTAAGGACAATCAGATTGAGCTTATCGATCTTGTTGTAGTTAACCTTTACCCATTTAAGGAAACTATCCTCAAACCAGACGTGACTTATGCTGATGCGGTGGAGAATATCGATATCGGCGGGCCATCTATGCTTCGTTCAGCAGCTAAAAACCACGCTAGTGTAACAGTTGTGGTAGACCCTGCTGACTATGCTGTGGTTTTGGATGAATTGGCAGCAAATGGCGAAACAACTTACGAAACTCGCCAACGTCTGGCAGCCAAGGTTTTCCGTCACACAGCGGCTTATGATGCCTTGATTGCAGAGTATTTCACAGCTCAAGTGGGTGAAAGCAAACCTGAAAAGCTGACCTTGACTTATGACCTCAAGCAAGCCATGCGCTATGGGGAAAATCCTCAGCAGGATGCCGATTTCTATCAAAAAGCCTTGACGACTGACTACTCGATTGCATCCGCTAAACAGCTTAACGGGAAAGAATTGTCATTCAACAATATCCGCGATGCGGATGCTGCCATTCGTATTATCCGTGACTTCAAAGACCGTCCAACCGTTGTGGCTCTCAAACACATGAACCCATGTGGAATCGGTCAGGCTGATGACATCGAGACTGCTTGGGGCTACGCTTATGAGTCTGACCCAGTTTCTATCTTTGGTGGGATTGTCGTTCTTAACCGTGAGGTAGATGCTACGACAGCTGAGAAGATGCATGGTGTATTCCTTGAAATCATCATTGCACCAAGCTATACGGATGAAGCGCTAGCCATTTTGACCAACAAAAAGAAAAACTTGCGTATCCTTGCCTTGCCATTTGATGCTCAAGAGGCTAGCGAAGTGGAAGCAGAATACACAGGTGTAGTTGGTGGACTTCTGGTGCAAAACCAAGATGTGGTCAAGGAAAGCCCAGCCGATTGGCAAGTGGTGACCAAACGCCAACCAACTGAGACAGAAGCGACAGCTCTTGAGTTTGCTTGGAAGGCTATTAAATACGTCAAATCAAACGGAATCATTGTAACCAACGACCACATGACACTGGGTGTTGGTCCAGGTCAGACTAACCGTGTGGCTTCTGTTCGCATCGCTATTGACCAAGCTAAAGACCGTCTGGACGGCGCTGTGCTTGCTTCGGATGCCTTTTTCCCATTTGCGGATAATGTGGAAGAAATCGCCAAAGCAGGTATCAAGGCCATCATCCAGCCAGGTGGGTCCGTCCGTGACCAAGAGTCTATCGAAGCTGCGGATAAATATGGCTTGACTATGGTCTTTACAGACGTGAGACATTTTAGACATTAAGAAGGTAAAGGGAAGAAAACAGTTTCTTTCCTTTTTTGCGTAAAAACGCGGAGTGAAACAAGATTAAAACGAACGTTTGTGGTATAATATTAGTAAATAATTCGCAAAAGAGGTTGAGGAATGAAGCTGTTAGTTGTCGGTTCGGGTGGTCGTGAACATGCGATTGCTAAGAAGTTGCTTGAATCAAAAGACGTTGAAAAAGTCTTTGTAGCTCCTGGGAATGATGGGATGACTCTGGATGGTTTGGAATTGGTAAATATCTCTATTTCCGAACATTTTAAATTGATTGACTTCGCAAAGGCCAACGATATTGCTTGGACCTTTATCGGTCCAGATGATGCCCTTGCTGCTGGTATCGTGGATGATTTTAACCTAGCTGGTCTCAAAGCCTTTGGTCCGACAAGATTGGCAGCTGAGCTGGAGTGGTCCAAGGATTTTGCCAAGGAAATCATGGTCAAATACGGCGTTCCGACAGCAACCTATGGCACATTCTCAGACTTTGAGGAAGCCAAGGCCTATATCGAAAAACATGCTGCGCCTATCGTGGTCAAGGCGGATGGTTTGGCGCTTGGGAAAGGTGTCGTTGTTGCGGAGACGGTTGAGCAAGCAGTCGAAGCCGCTCATGAGATGCTTTTGGACAATAAATTTGGTGATTCAGGTGCGCGTGTGGTTATCGAGGAATTCCTCGAAGGAGAGGAATTTTCACTCTTTGCCTTTGTCAATGGTGATAAGTTCTACATCATGCCAACGGCTCAGGACCACAAACGTGCCTACGATGGCGACAAAGGGCCTAACACGGGTGGTATGGGTGCCTATGCGCCAGTTCCTCACTTGCTACAGAGCGTGGTTGATACAGCGGTTGACACCATTGTCAAGCCAGTCCTTGAGGGCATGATCCAAGAAGGGCGTCCTTATCTGGGTGTCCTTTACGCAGGTCTTATCTTGACAGCTGATGGACCCAAAGTCATTGAGTTCAACGCTCGTTTCGGAGATCCTGAAACGCAAATCATCTTGCCTCGTTTGACATCTGACTTTGCACAAAATATTACGGATATCCTCGATGGCAAGGAGCCAGCTATTACTTGGACGGACAAGGGTGTGACACTTGGCGTGGTTGTAGCTTCAAATGGCTACCCACTCGCTTATGAGAAAGGTGTCAAGCTTCCTACCAAGACAGAAGGCGACATCATCACTTACTATGCCGGTGCCAAATTCGCTGAAAATGGGCAAGACCTTCTCTCAAATGGCGGACGTGTCTATATGCTGGTCACCACAGCCGACACCGTCAAAGAAGCTCAAGACATCATCTACAGCCAACTCGCCCAACAAAAAACAGAAGGCCTCTTCTACCGAACAGATATCGGAAGCAAGGCTATTCGATAAATATATAAGAGAAAGCGACGAAGTCGCTAAACACGATAATGGTCGCCGTGGTGAAAAGACCAGAACAGTATCTGTTCTGGTCGGGGAAACTTTGAGACCTTAGGCTCAAAGTTTAGGAATGAAACCGAAGGTTTGCTTCCGTCCCCACCACCTAAGACCATTATCAAAAAA
>CAJZGT010000086.1 GCA_916048145.1 uncultured Streptococcus sp. | reverse complement strand
AGACATAGTCAAGGTCTTGGATGCGGTCGCCGTTGACGTAGATAGCTCCGTTTTGAACATCTTCACGGGCTTGGCGTTTTGAGTTTACTACACCAGATGAGACGAGCAGTTCCACGATGTTGTGGTTTTCATCTGCTTGAACTTGGTAGTTTGGTACACCCCGAAGTCCTTGTTTGAGTTCTTTAACAGAAAGGTTTTTGATGTTTCCTGCAAAGAGTTGCTCAGTGATGTTGAGGGCTTCTTTGTAAGCTTCTTCGCCATGAACAAGTGTAACGACTTCACGAGCCAAGACTTTTTGAGCCAAGCGTTCGTGTGGCGCTGCTTCAAACTGCTTGCGGATATCTTCAATCTCATCAAGTGACAAGAAAGTAAAGATTTTCAAGAAGCGAACAGCGTCAGCATCCATAACGTTCATCCAGAATTGGTACATTTCGTATGGAGAAGTCTTTTCAGAATTAAGCCAGACTGCATTTCCTTCTGATTTACCAAATTTCTTACCAGTTGCATCTGTGATCAGTGGAACAGTGATAACGTGGCCAGTCTTGTCAGCCTTACGACGAAGCAATTCAGTACCAGCTGTCATATTTCCCCATTGGTCAGAACCACCGATTTGTAGCGTTACGTTGTGTTCTTGGTTAAGGACGAAGAAATCGTACCCTTGCATGATTTGGTAAGCAAACTCAGTGTAAGAAATCCCTGTTTCGATCCGTTTTTTCACAGACTCCTTACTCATCATGTAGTTGACAGTAAAGTATTTTCCGATATCACGGAGGAAATCAATGAAGCTGATGCTGCCAAACCAGTCGTAGTTGTTGACCATGACAGCCTTGTTTTCACCATTTTCAAAGTCAAGAAAACGAGAAAGTTGTCCTTGGATAGACTTGACCCAGCCATCTACTGTGTCTTTTGTTTGGAGACTACGTTCAGCATCTTTGAAGGACGGATCTCCGATGAGACCTGTAGCACCGCCAACGAGCGCATAAGGTTTGTGACCTGCTAGTTGCAAGCGACGACTTGTCAAGATTGCGACAAGGTGGCCTAGGTGAAGGCTGTCAGCAGTTGGATCGTAGCCAGTATAATAAGAAACTTGACCTTCTTCTAGGGCTTTACGCAAAGCTTCTTCATCAGTCGTTTGAAAAATCAAACCACGCTCTTTTAGCTCATCAAAAATGTGCATGTGTCTTTTCTCCTTTATAAAATATTGTTTCTACCTATTGTATCACAAACTTGGGCAATAGCCTAGTAGAATAGGGAAGAAAGTGGCTATTTTATTGAAAGTTTACCTTTTATGGTATAATAGAAAGAGCGAGGATATTCATGAAAGAAAGAATCAGTGAATTAAAAACAAAAATGTTGAACATTTTTCAACAAGGTACCCTGAGGAAAAAACAAGAGGGTAAGAAACATAAAAAGTCTAGATCAGTAGATCAGCCGATTGGAGTCGGATCTATTTTTGCTAAAATTTTGAGAGGCATTAAAGTGACCTTTAATACTCTTTTTATCCTAGGCTTTATCGGTGGGCTTTTTGGTGCTGGTCTAGCTATTGGTTATGGAGTTGCTTTGTTTGACAAGGCTAAGGTTCCTCAAACAGAGGAGTTGTTGAAGCAAGTTAAGAATATTGCTTCCATATCAGAAATCACTTATTCTGACGGTAGTACAATCGCTTCGATTGAGGGGGATTTGCTACGTACTTCTGTCGGCTCAGATGCTATCTCTGATAACTTGAAGAAGGCTATCATTGCGACAGAGGATGAACATTTTAACGAACACCATGGAGTTGTACCTAAGGCTGTTATTCGTGCGACTCTGGGAACATTTGTTGGTCTGGGGTCGTCCAGTGGAGGTTCGACCTTAACGCAGCAGGTCATCAAACAGCAGGTTGTTGGAGACGCTCCGACATTGGCTCGTAAGGCAACAGAGATTGTCTATGCACTTGCTTTAGAAAGAGTGATGGGGAAAGATGAGATACTAACAGCCTATCTCAATATCGCTCCTTTTGGTAGAAATAATAAAGGGCAAAACATTGCAGGTGCCCAGCAAGCAGCAGAAGGGATTTTCGGTGTAGAAGCAAGTCAATTGAGCGTACCCCAAGCTGCGTTTATCGCCGGTTTGCCCCAGAGTCCTATTAGTTATTCGCCTTATGAATCTGACGGTAGTATGAAGAGTGATGAGGACATTGCTTTGGGAATCAAGCGTGCCAAGGACGTGCTGTACAATATGTATCGCACAGGTGCATTAAGCCAGGAAGATTACCAACAGTATAAGGATTATGATTTTAAAAAAGATTTCCTACCATCGGGTAGTGTGAGTACTGCTTCTCGTGGTTATCTTTACTTTGCGACTCTAGCCGAAGCTGTAGATAGGATGTATGACTATTTGATTCAGCAAGATAATGTTTCTAGCCAAGAATTGAAAAATGAGTCTATTCAGAAAGCTTATCGCGATTTAGCAACTAAAGAAATTGAAAATGGTGGGTATAAAGTTACTACAACTATCAATAAAAATATCCACACAGCTATGCAGAATGCTGTTGCTAGTTATGGTCGACTAGTGGATGACTCGACAGGGCAGCCTGAAGTGGGAAATGTTTTGATGGATAACAAAACTGGAGCTATCCTTGGGTTTGTTGGTGGTCGAAATTATCAAGAAAATCAGAATAATCACGCCATCGATACCAAACGATCTCCTGCTTCCACAACCAAACCTCTCTTGGCCTATGGTATCGCTATTGATCAGGGACTGATGGGGAGTGCAAGCATCTTGTCGAATTATCCGACAAATTTCTCTAACGGGAATCCGATTATGTATGTCAATAGCCCTGGTACGGCTATGATAACTCTTGGAGAAGCTCTTAATTATTCATGGAATATACCGGCCTATTGGACCTACCGCACGCTTCGAGAGAAGGGTGTTGATGTGAAAGGCTACATGGAAAAAATGGGTTATGAAATTCCAGAATATGGTATTGAAAGTTTACCTATGGGTGGAGGAATTGAGGTCACAGTTGCCCAGCATACCAACGGTTATCAGACCATAGCTAACAATGGTGTTTATCAACAGAAACACATGATTGCTAAGATAGAGTCTCCTGATGGCCGAGTGATTTATGAATATAAATCTCAACCTGTTCAGGTTTACTCTAAGGCAACAGCGACTATTATGCAGAGTTTACTCCGTGATGTCATTTCATCTCGTATTACTTCTAGTTTCCAGTCAGACTTATCGTCTATTAATCCTAGTCTAGCAAGTGCAGATTGGATTGGAAAAACGGGTACAACGAATGAAGACGAGAACATGTGGCTCATGCTTTCGACACCCAGATTGACTCTGGGAGGTTGGTTAGGTCATGATGATAATCGACCACTTGCTAAAGGTGCAGGTCACTACCGAAATGCGAATTATATGGCTCATTTGGTTAATGCTATTCAACAAGCTGAACCAGGTATTTGGGGAAATGAGCGCTTTAATCTTGATTCTAGTGTCACAAAATCACAGGTGCTAAAATCAACAGGGCAAAAGCCGGGCAAGGTCTCAATCAATGGAAAGGAAGTTGATATTTCAGGGTCTACAGTAACAAGTTACTGGGCTACAAAAGAAGGAGCACCAGTCACTACTTACAGATTTGCGATTGGGGGTAGCGATGCAGACTATCAGAATGCTTGGAAGAGTATTCTAGGAAATCTCCCTAGTTTGACATTACCAAATGTAAATAATAACTCTGGAACAAGATCATCAACAGGAACTTCTAGGTTTAATCGATAATATAGAGTAGTAGCAAGGATAAAAATGTTCTATCCTTGCTACTTTTTTCTTTTTCATTTTCATGTTAAAATAAATATATGAATCAATATCAGAAAAAGATTGTTAAGGGGACAATCTATTCACTATTATCAGGTTTAATCTGGGGGATCTGCGGGATTTTAGGAGAGTATTTCTTTACTCATTATAAAGTATCTTCGGGCTGGATTACTTCTATGCGTTTACTGGTAGCCGGAAGTCTTGTTTTGATCCTATCAGCCTTTCAGTTACGTAGGAAGTTAGTCGATATTTGGCGAGATAAGAAAAATTACCTGCCCTTTTTAGCCTATGCTATTTTGGGGATTTTTTCTGTGCAGTTTTTCTTTTATCTATGCGTTGAGTACTCAAATGCGACAACTGCGACTATTTTACAATTTATCAGTCCAGTTTTTATCCTATTTTACAATCGAATGGTTTACAAAAAGAAGGCGTCTCTTAGTGCTATCCTATATGTTTTGGTTGCCATGCTGGGTGTGTTTTTAATGGCTACTAGAGGAGATTTATCGCAGCTGTCTATGACGCCCTTGGCTTTGATAACTGGCTTGCTCAGTGCGGTTGGAGTCATGTTTAATGTTATCTTGCCACAATCTTTTGCCAAGCGATATGGCTTTATACCGACAGTTGGTTGGGGGATGATTATAGCGGGACTATTTAGTAACCTACTCCATCCAGTCTATCGTATTACTTTTCAGTTAGATATTGTGAGTGTGTTGATTTGTTTAACGATAGCTGTATTCGGGACTGCATTTGCTTTCTTTATTTCGATGAAGGCGGTATCCCTTGTATCTCCTTTGGTTGTATCAGTGGTGAGTGCTAGTGAGCCCCTTTCTTCAGCTTTACTGAGCGTTCTCTTTCTTGGTCTAGTTATGGATGGATTTCTAGCTTTGTCTATGGTGTTGATTATTGTTCCTATGATTTTCTTGTCTGTAGAAGAAGCTAAGGGGAGAAATTAAAGAGGGTTATTTTAATAGTTGAGGCTTCAAATTTGAGGCCTTTTTTGGTAGAATAGGTATCATTAAAATGAACTAGGAGGCGCCTATGACTGCTACAAAAATGAACGCACAAGAAATTATCCAATTTATCGCCAATGCCGAAAAGAAAACCAGTGTTAAAGTAACCTTTGAGGGAGAACTCGCAACTGCTGTACCTAGCTCTGTTGTCAAACTAGGAAATGTTCTATTCGGAGACTGGAAGGACGTGGCTCCGCTTCTCGATGGTTTGGTAGAAAATCAAGACTATGTTGTTGAGCAAGATGCTCGTAATTCCGCAGTTCCTTTGCTAGATAAACGTGCTATCAATGCTCGTATCGAGCCAGGTGCGATTATCCGTGACCAGGTAGACATTGGTGACAATGCTGTTATCATGATGGGAGCAGTTATCAATATCGGTGCTGAGATCGGCGCAGGAACCATGATTGATATGGGTGCTATCCTTGGTGGCCGTGCTATCGTTGGGAAAAACAGTCACGTTGGTGCAGGTGCAGTTCTTGCAGGTGTGATTGAGCCAGCTAGCGCAGAACCAGTCCGTGTTGGAGACAATGTTCTTATCGGTGCCAACGCAGTGGTTATCGAAGGGATCCAAATCGGTAGTGGTTCAGTTGTCGCAGCAGGAGCTATTGTTACCCAAGATGTCCCAGAAAACGTGGTGGTGGCAGGTGTTCCAGCTCGTATTATCAAAGAGATTGATGCCCAAACCCAACAAAAAACAGCTCTAGAGGATGCGCTTCGTACCTTATAATTGTAAAAGTAAAAAAGAGGCGGAACCCTTTTTCCAGCCTCTTTCTGCTATATCGGAGGACAGATAGATGTTAGATTTGATTCAGACTAGACGAGATTTACACCAGATTCCAGAGAT
>CAJZGT010000085.1 GCA_916048145.1 uncultured Streptococcus sp. | reverse complement strand
ATTCCAACCCCAAGTCTCTGAGAATGGTAAGAGCATTGTCTCCCTTATGAGTGTAGACAAACTGCTGAATCCCTGTCTCGTCTGCCCAATCCAACACCTCACGCGCACCTGGCATCAAAACCACCTGAGCGTTCTTCTCAGCCAAATTCTGGGCACGCACCTGATTTAGCACTTCCACATCCAGTTTTCTCTTTTCCGCAACTTTCTCCAGCAAATCCTGCACAGAAAACTTGAGAATAAACTCTCTCACCTTCTCCTTATCATAAGGAATAGAAAACTGACCAAAAGTCTCCTCAATCCCTAATAAAATCGCTTCGTAAGAGTCCAATAAAGTCCCGTCTAAATCCCAAATAAAAGCTATTTTTTGCATTTCCTATCCTTTCAAGCTCATATAACGCTGGTAACGATAACGTAGAAATAACCAACGAAAACCATTATCCAAAAGGGTTCCGGCCCAAATACCGGGCAAGCCCCAACCAAGCACAATCCCCATCAGATATCCTGTTCCAATGCGGATACACCACATTCCTATACTTGTCGCATAAAAGGGAAGACGAGCATTGCCCAAACCCTGCCAGACTGCTGTATAGATGACTGTTCCTATCGTCATAGGAGTACCAAGTAGTGAAAAAAATGTCACTAGCACACTAGCCTCCACCGCTAGAGAATCATTCGTATAGAGATGAGTCAGTGGTATGCCCAAGGCATAGACACTAAGCGTCAAGGGTAACATGAGAAGCAGAGAAAGCCAAAAGGTTCGCTTGCTCAAACTAGCTACTCTTTCCCAATTATCCTCTCCGACCGCTCGAGCCACCAGCATGACCGTTGCCGTAGCCACGCCAAAGGCAGGCATATAGTTAAACTGGGTCAATACTTCTCCGACTGCATTCCCAGCCACTGCCTCCGTTCCAAAAGAAACGACCAAGGCAATGATCACGACATCTCCAGCCCGCATCATAAGCCGCTCTCCAGCTGCTGGTAACGCTAAGGTCAATAGTTCCTTATCTAAACCAAAAGTCGGTTTCTCAAAAGGCAACTTTAATTGCGACCATAAAATCACAAGACCTACCAAACGAGACAGAATTGTCCCCCAAGCAACACCAGCTATCCCCATATCCAGAACAAAAATAGCTAGACTTGAAAAAAGAATATTCAAGGCATTGGATAAAAAACTAACATAGAGAGGCAAACGTGGATTATGCGTTGCACGAATCAAGGCTCCCAGACTAGTCATTAAACCTAAGAGAACAATCGATCCTCCTACCAAAGATAGATACAGTCCACCACTCTCAGCTACATCTCTCTCCGTCCCCAAAAGTCCTATTATCTCTTTCCCAGCGAAGATGGACAAAAATCCTAAAAGGAAACTTAATAGTAGGGTAATCTTCAACGCCTCAGTCACATGATAGGCTAGCATAGATTGATCCTTCTGCCCCAAACTTTTTGAAATAACACTGGAAATAGCAGCTCCCAGAGCGATGAAAATCGCCTGGTAAATCGTGATAATATTGCCAGCTACTGATACACCCGAAATAGCTATCAAGCCCAAGTGGGCTACCAGATAACTGTCCACCATCCCCATGAGCATCTGCAAAAAGTTTTCGCCCATAGCTGGCAAGGCAATATTAAGAATGTCTTTATTTTTCTTAAACAATCCTTCCTCCTGATGAAAAGAAACTCAGTTGGTTTCCCAACCGAGTTTACTCCCTCTGTCTTAAAGTCCTAGATAAGCCTCAACCGCTACTTGCATGTCTGTTGCTGCAACAGTTGTCTTATGACGAACAGGAGCTGTTTCAAGGCCATCAACTGCTGGTGGCACAGCCACTCCTGAAATTTCATGTAATTGAGCCAAGGCTTCAAAGTCGCCAAGCCCTGATTTTCCAGTTACAGCTTCTACTGCAACCACTGGGAACTTGTATGGACTCGCTGTTGAAGCAATCACTGTCTTAGTCGCATCGCCAGTAGCATCTTGATATTTCTTGTAAACTACCGAGGCGACCGCCGTATGTGGATCCTCGATATAAGAATCCGACTCATAAACACGCTTGATTTCTACCGCTGTTTCTTCCTCAGTCGCATATTCAGCTGCAAAGAGGTCCAAAATCTCTGCATCAAAGTCTGTCAACTCATATTGACCTTGCGTGTTCAAGGCATTCATAAGTTCAGCTGTCTTAACCGCATTATTACCCAAAAGGTGGAAAATGAGACGCTCCAAGTTTGAAGATACCAAGATATCCATAGATGGGCTAGTTGTTACCTTAAACTCACGTTTCTTATCATAAACATGTGTCTTGAAGAAGTCTGTCAAAACATTGTTGTCATTTGAAGCACAGATTAATTTGCCAACTGGTAGACCAATTTGCTTAGCATAAAAGGCAGCCAAGATATTTCCAAAGTTTCCTGTTGGTACTGTGAAGTTGACCTTATCACCAGCCACAATATCACCAGTCTTAACCAACTGAGCATAGGCATAAACATAATAAACAATCTGTGGCACCAAACGACCGATATTCATAGAGTTGGCAGATGAAAATTGCAGTTTATTGGTAGCCAACTTTTCACGAAGGGCTACATCATTAAACATATGCTTCACATTTGTTTGAGCATCATCAAAGTTACCATCAATAGCGATAACATGAGTATTATCACCAGTCTGAGTAGTCATTTGCAACTCTTGAACCTTGCTGACACCATCCTTTGGATAAAAGACGATAATCTCAGTTCCAGGCACATCCGCAAACCCTGCCATAGCAGCTTTCCCCGTGTCACCAGATGTCGCTGTCAAGATAACAATCTTATTTTCCAAACCATGTTTCTTAGCAGCAGTCGTCATAAAGTATGGCAAGATAGACAAGGCCATATCCTTAAAGGCAATCGTTGAACCATGGAAAAGCTCTAAGTTATATTGTCCGTCTAATTTCACTAATGGCGCGATAGCTGGAGTATCAAATTTGCTATCGTAGGCATTGTTGATACAGTAGTCCAACTCCTCAGCTGTAAAGTCATCTAAAAATGCTGACAAAACTAGCTTAGCAACTTCCTGGTAAGAAGCATCTTTCAATTTGTCAAAGTCCAAATCTATCTTTGGATAAGTAAGCGGTGTAAACAAACCGCCGTCCGTCGCCAAACCTTGCAAAATAGCTTGGCTAGCAGTTACTGTATTATTGGCATCACGCGTTGATTGATAAACTAATGTCATTACTCTCTATCCTTTATTTATAGTCTCTTCCATTATATCATGATTTTTCAGAAAATTCTCCCTTTATAAGAGAAATTATAGGCCCAATTCTTCTTTCAAAGGCTGTAAATAGGTGATTTCTTGCTTATTTCTCATCTCCAGTCCTTCCTCAGCTAGCAGGAGTAAGTCTTTGGAAAATGCAATAATCGCAGTTTCTTCCTCATCTGTAAGCTTTTTCTTAGAAAATTGTCGTCTTAAAAACTTGTAATCACGACCAAATTCCTTAAAGAAAGGTGCTGTTTCTAAATAAGCTTCTAACTTATCTAAATTAACCAACAATCCTAAGTGAAAAGCTGCTGAAGCGAAGGTTCTATCTAGAGGCTGAGTACATACACTACGAAACTCAACTGTTCCGCGAGTCGTTAAGTCTTGGTACTGATAACTACGATGAGTTTCAAAATCCTTCTCTTGAGCGTAAATAAGAATCTCATCCCCATTAAGAGCATATGCTTGGATTTCAGATGTAGCCAAATAGTCCCTAGCCTGAATCGGATAAAAATAATAGGTTTGTCCATCACGTTCTGCAGTAAAAATTGCAGAATGATCTAGATAATCAAAAAAATCATCCTCATCTTTAAAGAGTCTAGCATTGACCCCGACATTTTCTGGATAGATACCATGCATCGATTCTTCCCAGAAAATATCCCTTGCAATTTTCGTATCCCAATCCTCACCTGAAAACTCAGAATTGGCAAATAAATACGCCTTAGCCGCTTCAATTTGGGTAAAAACATTAATCACCCGTAAGTAGTTAGACTTTGAAACATCCAGCTGGACCTGACTCCCACAGATAAAAGCACCATATTCAGGGAAATGATGTAAGTCTGATTCAGTCACATTCCTACTCAAACTCAAATAGTCCATCAACATCTGATAGCGTGGATAAGCCACTGGACAATTCTCATTTTTATCCCAGTTGGGATGAATACCACAGCCAACAATAGCATGATTTGATTCAGCTAACTTCTTCTGGATTGCTTCCATATAAATACTAAAACGTTCTTCAACTTCTTGTATCGTTTCAGCCTTAGCAAATGCAAACTCAATTGTAGTATAGGAAACTTCAAATAAAATAGAATCCTGACTTACTGGATCCACTAACTGAATAGGATTTCCAAAATGATCAACCTTTTCTACAGTTAAATTAAAACCAGAAACTAGGTATCGAAATAAGTGCTTGATAACTTCAATATCTGTAGCATTCCCTTCTAAGTTTACAACAGGATATTCCAGCTCAATCCCGACATACAATTCAGGATTTTCTTTAATATTTTTTAAATACCGATGTTTTAATAAATCGATAGAACGAGACATACTTCCCTACACTTTCATAATCTAAATAAAATTTGAATAACTATTATTATACCAAAAATAATATAAAAAGGAACGAAGATATACCACGTTCCTTGACTCTATACTATACCGGCGGCCGGGGTCGAACCGGCACGTCCTTGCGGACACTGGATTTTGAGTCCAGCGCGTCTGCCAATTCCGCCACGCCGGCAAATAGTAACTGGGGTAGCTGGATTCGAACCAACGCATGAGGGAGTCAAAGTCCCTTGCCTTACCGCTTGGCTATACCCCAATAATATAAAATAGGCGAGTGATGGGGATCGAACCCACGCATGCCAGAGCCACAATCTGGTGTGTTAACCACTTCACCACACCCGCCATAATTTTATTAACACGGGCAGTAGGAATTGAACCCACACTGAAGGTTTTGGAGACCTTAGTTCTACCTTTAAACTATGCCCGTAAGTAAAATAATGGAAGGGGAGGGATTCGAACCCCCGAACCCGAAGGAGCGGATTTACAGTCCGCCGCGTTTAGCCTCTTCGCTACCCTTCCAAAATATATAAATGGCGCGAGACGGAATCGAACCGCCGACACATGGAGCTTCAATCCATTGCTCTACCAACTGAGCTACCGAGCCTTATTGCGGGAGCAGGATTTGAACCTACGACCTTCGGGTTATGAGCCCGACGAGCTACCGAGCTGCTCCATCCCGCGTTAATATAAAAAGGAGGATGTGGGATTCGAACCCACGCACGCTTTTACACGCCTGACGGTTTTCAAGACCGTTCCCTTCAGCCGGACTTGGGTAATCCTCCAAAATAGTCCGTACGGGATTCGAACCCGTGTTACCGCCGTGAAAAGGCGGTGTCTTAACCCCTTGACCAACGGACCATATTTATAAATGGGCACGAGTGGACTCGAACCACCGACCTCACGCTTATCAGGCGTGCGCTCTAACCACCTGAGCTACGCGCCCAAGTTAAAAACTTGGTAATTGAACAAAGTTCAAAGCGGGTGACGAGAATCGAACTCGCGACAACAGCTTGGAAGGCTGTAGTTTTACCACTAAACTACACCCGCTTAAATGGGAGTTAACGGGATCGAACCGCTGACCCTCTGCTTGTAAGGCAGATGCTCTC
>CAJZGT010000084.1 GCA_916048145.1 uncultured Streptococcus sp. | reverse complement strand
AGCACGCAGCTACTATGACAAAAGGTAGTATCGGAATTGTCGACGGCATGAAGACTTATGCAGTCTTTAAGGAAGATGGAGAGCTAGCTCCAGTTTACTCTATCTCAGCTGGATTGGACTATCCAGGGGTTGGTCCAGAACATGCCTACTTTAAAGATTCTGGTCGCGTGGAATATGTCGCAGCGACGGATGAAGAAGCTGTTCAGGCTCTCCTCCTTCTCAGCAAGACTGAAGGGATTATCCCAGCGATTGAAAGCTCACACGCTATCGCAGAAGCAGTTAAACGTGCACCGAAACTAAGTAAAGACGAAATTATCATCATCAATGTCTCTGGTCGTGGAGACAAGGACGTAGCTGCGATTGCAGACTACCTAGAAGCTAAAAAATAAAAGATGGAAAAATTACAGTCTTTTCTCTCACAGAGAGCTTGTGGTTGCTGAAAACAAGCAGAGAAAGCTGTAAGGTTGGGTCCATCTGAAACGAGAGAAGAAAACATAATTCTCAAGGGAGTGCCCTTTATCGCACAGCCTGTTACAGGATGTATCTGAGACAGGAATGAGAGATAGGAGAAATCCTATAATTGAGGTGGCACCGCGAATTTCGTCCTCACGCAAGTTATTTTGCGTGGGGATTTTTCATACAGTCGCCACCGACTAGAAGTAGAACTGAAAGGGAAATTACAATGGAACGAATCATTCATGGAGATGTCTTATCACCAATCTTGGCTTATATGCGCCTAAAGGGGCAACACAAGGTTATCTTAGAGAGTATTCCGAGAGACAAGGAAACAGCTCGTTTTTCTATCTTAGCCTATAATCCTGTTTTTGAGATTAAGTTTGAAAATGGAGTTCTTTATCAAAATGGTCAAGTGATTGATCGGGATCCCTTGGATTTCCTTTATGAAGTGACTCATAAGAGCCAGCACCATTCAGACCTCCCTTTTGGTGGGGGAGCCATTGGTTTTGTTGGTTACGATATGATTTCGCTTTATGAAGAAATTGGTCAAATTCCTGAAGATACAATTGGAACGCCAGACATGCATTTCTTTGTCTATGAGAGTTACATTGTCTTTGACCACAAGAAGGAGAAAATCCATGTCATCGAGGATGCTCTCTATAGTGAGCGTAGTCAAGAAGACTTGGAAGAAGCCTTGAACCAAGTGCTTGAGGAATTACGCATTCCTGCTCCAAATGAATTTGAAGACTTGGATTTATCACCACTTGACTTCAAACCCCATATCGCTCCTCAGAAGTTTGAGGAAATGGTAGAAACCGCTCGTGACTTGATTCGTAACGGGGATATGTTTCAATGTGTGCTCAGTCAGCGCTTCTCAGCAGAAGTTACTGGAAATCCATTTGACTTCTACAGAAATCTCCGCGTGACTAATCCTTCTAATTACCTTTATTTCTATGATTTTGGGGATTATCAAATCATCGGTGCCAGTCCTGAAAGTTTGGTTTCTGTCAAAAATGGCATCGTGACAACCAATCCGATTGCAGGGACGCGACCAAGAGGAGCTACGGATGAAGAAGACAAGGCTTTGGCGACAGACCTGCTTTCTGATGAGAAGGAAACAGCAGAGCATCGAATGTTAGTAGACTTGGGTCGTAATGATATTGGTCGCATCTCTGAAACGGCTAGTGTCCAAGTCACCAAGTATATGGAAGTGGAGCTCTTCCGCTATGTCATGCATTTGACCAGTGTGGTCAAGGGGCGTTTGCTTCCAGAACTCACTGCCATGGATGCCTTGAAAGCAACACTTCCAGCTGGAACAGTTTCAGGAGCACCAAAGATTCGGGCCATGAGACGCATCTATGAACTGGAAACAGAAAAACGAGGCGTATACGCAGGAGCAATCGGCTACTTGTCTGCGACGGGTGATATGGATTTGGCCATTGCCATCCGAACTATGATTCTCAAAAATCAAACAGCCTATGTGCAGGCTGGGGCAGGGATTGTCTACGACTCTATCGCCCAAAACGAATACCAAGAAACCATTAACAAAGCTAAATCTATGACTAGAATTGGAGAACTAAGACCATGATTTTATTGATTGACAACTATGATTCTTTTACCTATAACTTGGCCCAATACATTGGGAATTTTGCAGAAGTACAGGTCTTGAGAAATGATGATCCCAAGCTGTATGAAGAAGCTGAAAAAGCAGATGGTCTGGTCTTTTCTCCTGGTCCTGGTTGGCCAGTTGATGCTGGAAAGATGGAAGACATGATTCGTGACTTTGCTGGCAAGAAGCCGATTCTAGGGATTTGTTTGGGCCACCAAGCCATTGCAGAAGTCTTTGGTGGTAAGTTAGGTTTGGCTCCAAAAGTCATGCATGGGAAACAGAGCAATATCAGCTTTGAAGCGCCATCTGTTTTGTATCAAGGCATTGAGGATGGCCGTGCAGTCATGCGTTACCACAGTATTTTAATTGAAGAAATGCCAGAAGACTTTGAAGTGACAGCTCGTTCGACTGATGACCAAGCCATCATGGGGATTCAACATAAAAACCTACCGATTTATGGCTTCCAGTACCATCCAGAAAGTATCGGAACGCCAGATGGCTTGTCTTCTATTCGGAATTTTATCGAGAAGGTTGTAAAGTGAGGAAACTAGGATGAAAGAGATTATTGAAAAACTAGCAAAATTTGAAAATTTATCAGGTGTGGAAATGACGGATGTCATTGAGCGTATCGTAACTGGGCGTGTAACAGAGGCGCAGATTGCTTCTCTTCTCTTGGCTCTTAAGATGAAGGGGGAAACACCTGAAGAACGCACAGCCATTGCCCAAGTCATGAGAGGCCATGCCCAACATATTCCAACTGAGATTCATGATGCCATGGACAACTGTGGTACAGGTGGGGACAAGTCTTTCAGTTTTAATATTTCCACAACTGCAGCCTTTGTCTTGGCTGGTGGCGGTGTTCATATGGCAAAACACGGTAACCGCTCGATTTCTTCTAAATCTGGTTCTGCAGATGTCCTTGAAGCCTTGGGCATCAACCTAGACCTCAAACCAGCTGAACTAGGTAAGGTCTTTGATAAAACTGGAATCGTCTTTCTCTTTGCTAAAAATATGCACCCAGCTATGAAATATATCATGCCAGCTCGTTTGGAATTGGGAATTCCAACGATTATGAACTTGACTGGTCCACTGATTCACCCAATGGCTTTGGAAACACAGCTTCTTGGAATTAGTCGTCCAGAACTTCTAGAAAGTACAGCTCAGGTTTTGAAAAATATGGGTCGCAAACGTGCCATCGTGGTTGCTGGGCCAGAAGGACTGGATGAAGCTGGTTTGAATGGAACAACCAAGATTGCTCTTCTTGAAAATGGCGAAATCACCTTGTCAAGCTTTACTCCAGAGGATTTAGGGATGGAGCGCTACGCTATCGAAGATATCCGTGGAGGCAATGCTCAGGAAAATGCAGAAATTTTGCTCAGCGTTCTTAAAAATGAACCAAGTCCATTCTTGGAAACGACAGTTTTAAATGCTGGTCTTGGTTTCTATGCTAATGGTAAGGTGGCTAGTATTAAGGATGGAGTTGCCTTGGCCCGTCAAGTGATTGCTAGTGGCAAGGCCCTTGAAAAACTCAGACTGTTACAGGAGTACCAAAAATGAGTCAGGAATTTTTAGCACGAATTTTGGAGCAGAAGGCGCGTGAGGTTGAGCAGATGGAGTTGGAGGAAATCCAGCCCCTGCGCCAGACCTATCGCTTGGCTGACTATCTAAAACAACACCAAGACCGATTACAGGTAATCGCTGAAGTCAAGAAAGCTAGCCCTAGTCTGGGAGATATCAATCTCGATGTGGATATTGTGCAACAGGCCCAGACTTATGAAGCGAATGGCGCAGTGATGATTTCTGTTCTGACAGATGAGGTTTTCTTTAAAGGGCATTTAGATTATCTGCGGGAGATTTCCAGTCAGGTACAGATTCCGACGCTGAACAAGGACTTTATTATCGATGAAAAGCAAATCATCCGAGCTCGCAATGCAGGTGCGACAGTCATCTTGCTCATTGTGGCAGCCTTGTCCGAAGAACGCCTAAAGGAACTTTATGACTATGCGACAGAGCTTGGTCTGGAAGTCTTGGTGGAAACCCACAATCTAGCTGAACTAGAAGTGGCTCACAGACTTGGTGCCCAGATTATCGGGGTCAATAATCGCAACTTGACTACCTTTGAAGTTGACTTGCAGACCAGTGTAGATTTGGCCCAGCACTTTGAGGAAGGTCGTTATTACATTTCTGAATCTGCCATTTTCACAGGGCAGGATGCGGAACGAGTAGCACCATCCTTTAATGGAATTTTAGTTGGGACAGCTCTCATGCAGGCAGAGGATGTGGCTCAAAGAATCAAGGAGTTGCAGATTGACAAAGGTTAAGATTTGTGGACTATCGACCAAAGAAGCGGTGGAAACAGCCGTATCAGCAGGAGCAGACTACATCGGTTTTGTCTTCGCACCTAGTAAGAGACAGGTGACCTTAGAACAGGCTGCTGAGCTGGCAAAGCTCATTCCAGTGAACGTTAAAAAGGTTGGTGTATTTGTTTCACCAAGTCGAGCTCAACTGCTAGAAGCGATTGAAAAAGTTGGCTTGGACTTGGTTCAAGTTCATGGTCAGGTAGCAGATGATTTGTTTGAGAATTTGCCTTGTGCCAGCATTCAGGCTGTGCAGGTGGATGGAAATGGGCATGTGCCTCATTCTCAGGCAGACTATCTACTCTTTGATGCTCCTGTGGCTGGGAGTGGCCAGACCTTTGATTGGGGTCAACTGGATACGACTGGATTAACTCAGCCCTTCTTTATCGCAGGTGGGCTTAATGAAGACAATGTCGTAAAAGCAATTCAACATTTTACTCCCTATGCAGTCGATGTATCGAGCGGAGTGGAGACAGATGGACAAAAAGATCAGGAAAAGATTAGAAGATTTATAGAGAGGGTAAAGAATGGCATATCAAGAACCAAATAAAGATGGATTTTACGGAAAATTCGGCGGACGTTTTGTCCCAGAAACATTGATGACAGCAGTTTTGGAGTTGGAGAAGGCCTACCGTGAAAGTCAGGCAGACCCAAGTTTCCAAGAGGAATTAAACCAACTCTTGCGCCAGTATGTAGGACGTGAAACTCCTCTTTACTACGCAAAAAACTTGACCCAGCATATCGGCGGAGCCAAGATTTATCTCAAACGGGAAGACCTTAACCATACAGGGGCCCACAAGATTAACAATGCCTTGGGACAAGTTCTTCTGGCTAAACGCATGGGTAAAAAGAAAATTATCGCTGAAACAGGTGCTGGTCAGCACGGTGTGGCAACTGCAACTGCTGCAGCCCTCTTTAACATGGAATGTACTATCTACATGGGTGAGGAAGATGTCAAACGCCAAGCCCTCAATGTGTTCCGTATGGAGCTTTTGGGAGCTAAGGTTGAGGCAGTGACAGACGGTTCGCGCGTGCTCAAAGATGCGGTCAATGCAGCTCTTCGTTCATGGGTGGCTAATATCGATGATACCCACTATATCCTTGGTTCTGCCTTGGGGCCTCACCCATTCCCAGAAATCGTCCGTGACTTCCAAAGTGTCATCGGTAGGGAAGCCAAACAACAGTACCGTGACTTGACAGGTCAAGATTTACCAGATGCTCTAGTAGCCTGTGTTGGTGGTGGGTCGAATGCTATCGGGCTCTTCCATCCCTTTG
>CAJZGT010000083.1 GCA_916048145.1 uncultured Streptococcus sp. | reverse complement strand
GGTGTCTGATTATCTTTGTTGCCTATATGGTGGCAGGATTTATCTTCTACTTTATTAAGCAAATCAAGAGAAAGTCATCCTAATACTCTTCGAAAATCTCTTCAAACCACGTCAGTTTCCATCTGCAACCTCAAAACACTGCTTTGAGTAACCTGCGGCTAGCTTCCTAGTTTGCTCTTTGATTTTCATTGAGTATAAGACACAAGGGATTCATTTTCGAGTTTAAGAAGGAGTCTATACACCAAAGAGGCTTCTTCTTTTCTTGCTTGTTTGATAACTATCAAAAGAGACAGAAGATTAAGAGAAAATATAGAAAGAGATTTCATGAAACAATTTTTAGAACGGGCCAGTATTTTGGCTCTCTCCCTCGTTTTGATTACATCCTTTTCCATCTCGAGTGCCCTGCCAGCCATGTTTGACTATTATCAAGGCTATCCTAAGGAACAAATTGAGCTCTTGGCGAGCTTGCCTTCTTTCGGGATCATGATTATGTTACTACTAAATGGTTTCTTAGAAAAAATATTTCCTGAGCGCTTACAGATTAGTTTGGGATTGCTGATTTTATCACTGAGTGGAACAGCTCCTTTCTGGTATCAAGCCTACCCCTTTGTCTTTGGGACAAGGATTCTTTTTGGTTTGGGTGTTGGGATGATTAATGCCAAGGCCATTTCCATTATCAGTGAACGCTATCAAGGAAAAACGCGAATTCAGATGCTAGGGTTACGCGGTTCTGCAGAGGTCGTTGGGGCTTCTCTCATTACCTTGGCAGTCGGCCAGTTGTTGGTCTTTGGTTGGACAGCTACTTTCTTAGCCTATAGTGCTGGATTTTTGGTGCTGACCCTTTATCTGCTCTTTGTCCCTTATGGAAAGGAAAAGAAAGAAGTCAAGAAAAAGGAGAAGGAAGCAAGTCGCTTAACTCGGGAAATGAAAGGTTTGATTTTTATCCTAGCTATTGAAGCGGCGGTGGTAGTTTGTACCAATACAGCTATTACTATTCGTATTCCAAGTTTGATGGTGGAAAGAGGACTTGGAGATGCCCAGTTATCTAGTTTTGTTCTTAGTGTCATGCAGTTGATCGGGATTGTGGCTGGTGTGAGTTTCTCTTTCTTGATTTCTATCTTGAAAGAGAAATTGCTTCTTTGGTCCGGTATTACCTTTGGTTTGGGACAAATTGTGATTGCCTTGTCTCCATCATTGTGGGTCGTAGTGGCAGGAAGTGTTCTGGCTGGTTTTGCCTACAGTGTAGCCTTGACGACGGTATTTCAACTTGTCTCTGAAAGAATTCCAGCTAAACTCCTCAATCAAGCAACTTCATTTGCTGTATTAGGCTGTAGTTTCGGAGCCTTTACGACACCATTCGTTCTAAGTGCAATTGGCTTACTAACACAAAATGGAATGTTGGTCTTTGCCATTTTAGGCTCTTGGTTGATTGTAACCTCTATCTTTGTCATGTACCTACTTCAAAAGAGAGCTTAGGATTGGTTCCTAAGTTTTTCTTTTTAGGATTTTTGTACCCAGATAGTATTTATTTTAGGACCTTGTCTACAGACTAATTTCTTGATAAAATAGAAATTATGACAAGATACAAAGCAACTATTTCCTATGATGGCTATGCCTTTGCTGGCTTTCAGCGCCAGCCTCATACGAGGAGCGTTCAGGAAGAAATTGAAAAAACCTTGACTAGATTGAATAAGGGGCAAGCTATTACCGTTCACGGTGCTGGTAGGACTGATAGTGGGGTTCATGCTTTGGGACAGGTGATTCATTTTGACCTCCCCTATCAAATGGATGAGGAGAAACTTCGCTTTGCTCTGGATACCCAGTCCCCTGAAGATATTGATGTGATTTCGATTGAGCTTGTGGCGGATGATTTTCATTGTCGTTATGCCAAGCACAGCAAGACCTATGAGTTTATTGTGGATAGAGGACGTCCCAAAAATCCTATGCGCCGTCACTATGCTACTCACTTTCCCTACCCACTCGATGTGGAACGCATGCAGATTGCAATCAAAAAGCTAGAGGGAACACATGATTTTACCGGTTTTACAGCCTCTGGGACTAGTGTGGAGGATAAGGTTCGCACCATTACAGAAGTTAGTTTAACAGTTGATGAGACAGGACAATTTTTGACCTTTACCTTTTCAGGAAATGGTTTCTTGTATAAACAGATTCGCAATATGGTGGGGACACTGCTCAAAATCGGAAATAATCGTATGCCAGTGGAGCAGATTGACCTCATCTTAGAGAAAAAGGACAGGCAACTTGCAGGTCCTACTGCAGCACCAAATGGTTTGTATTTAAAGGAGATTCGTTATGAAGAATAATCGTATTTTAGCACTTTCTGGAAATGACATTTTTAGTGGTGGTGGCCTGTCAGCTGATTTGGCTACCTATACCTTAAACGGCTTGCATGGCTTTGTAGCAGTGACTTGTTTGACAGCCTTGACAGAAAAAGGATTTGAAGTCTTTCCAACTGACGATATCATTTTTCAGCATGAATTAGATAGCTTGCGTGATGTGGAATTTGCAGGGATTAAGATTGGTCTTCTACCAACTGTCAGTGTGGCTGAAAAGGCATTGGACTTTATCAAGCAACGCTCAGGAGTGCCTGTGGTTCTGGACCCTGTCTTGGTCTGCAAGGAAACGCACGATGTAGCAGTTAGTGAACTCTGCCAAGAGTTGATTCGCTTTTTCCCTCATGTCAGTGTGATTACGCCTAATCTCCCAGAAGCAGAATTATTATCCGGTCAGGAAATCAAAACCTTGGAAGACATGAAAACTGCAGCGCAGAAATTGCATGAATTAGGAGCGCCAGCAGTCATTATCAAGGGAGGCAATCGCCTTAGTCAGGACAAGGCTATGGATGTCTTTTATGATGGACAAAACTTTACAGTCCTAGAAAATCCTGTCATCCAAGGGCAAAATGCTGGTGCAGGTTGTACCTTTGCCTCTAGCATTGCCAGTCACCTAGTTAAAGGTGATGAACTTTTACCAGCAGTAGAAAGCTCTAAGGCTTTCGTTTATCGTGCTATTGCACAAGCAGATCAGTATGGAGTAAGACAATATGAAGCAAACCAAAACAACTAAAATCGCCCTTGTATCCCTATTAACCGCCCTCTCTGTGGTTCTAGGTTATTTCTTAAAAATTCCAACACCGACAGGCATTCTAACTCTTTTAGATGCGGGTGTCTTCTTTACGGCCTTCTACTTTGGTAGTCGTGAAGGGGCTGTAGTCGGAGGACTAGCAGGTTTCTTGATTGACCTCTTATCAGGCTATCCTCAGTGGATGTTCTTTAGCTTGGTCAACCATGGCTTGCAGGGATTTTTCGCAGGATTTAAAGGAAAAACTCAGTGGTTAGGTCTTATCTTAGCAACGATTGCCATGGTAGGGGGTTACGCCTTGGGTTCTACATTGATGAATGGCTGGGCAGCAGCCCTACCAGAAATTTTACCAAATTTCATGCAAAATATGGTAGGGATGATTGTAGGATTTATCCTTAGTCAAAGTATCAAGAAGATTAAGTAAAGATTAAAAAACGTAAAGTTAGTAGTAATGATTTTTCTGCTAACTTTACGTTTTTATTATTGGTTTTCTTGTAGATAATAGGAAATCACAACAGAAGAATTACTATCAAAATAGGAATCTTTATCAAAATATTTGCAATTTCCTATTGTAATGCTATGTATTTTGTAATTCTTAATAAAATGAGGTAATTTTTCATATCTTTCTTCAAGTAATGTTACATTATGAAATCCAAAATTTTCAAAAATCTCTTTTACGTCTGTAGGTTCCTTAGTAAGTAAAATATCATAGTCATCAGGTGAAAGGATATACTGATTTTTTAAAATAGCATTAAGTCGCTCAGAAATTCGCAAACTAATATTTTTAGGGATACTTGAGTCAGTATTATCTTTTGAAATTCTAACTTTCCCCGTTAAACTTCCATAATCATTATAATCTAAAGTAAAAAACCAAGTTGAAATCCTACTAATTGAATACACCTCAAAATTAATTAAAGCTTGATTAATTTCTATTTTTTTAATTCGAATAATTTGATTAGCTTCTTCATGAATTATTCTATTAAACTCTTCTTGATTTAAGAATTCAGGGAATTGAATGGATAAAGTTTGTCTACGTTCTTCATCTTGTTTCTTTTCAAGACGTTCTTGATTATTCCACGAGTGTATTTCAAAAATTAAATTTACAACTTTACCAGGTACACTTATAAAATTAGAAATTCCTGTCATAGTATTATTGGCAACACAAACAGCTCCATCTACAGTATTGGTCGTTATTTTGGAAGTTTCATCTACAACTACTTTCACGGCTTTTGCAGTCTCATTTGCAATATCATTTACAACTTTTGAGGATTCATTTGCAATATTATTTACAACCTTTGAAGATTCATTAACGATATCATTTACGACTTTAGAAGTTTCATTAGTAACATTATCTACAAATTTAAAGAGATCATTTAACATAAAATAATACCATTAATCAAAATACAGCAAGTCTTTGCTGGTGTTTGTAAAGAGGTCAAAGCCATCCTTGGTAACAACACCGCAGTCTTCAATACGGACACCGACTTTACCAGGGATATAGATACCTGGTTCAACAGAGAAGCACATGCCTTCTTCGATGACCATGTCGTTTCCTTCCATGATAGATGGGAATTCGTGGACATCCATACCGATACCGTGACCGAGACGGTGGTTGAAGTACTCGCCGTAACCAGCTTTTTCGATGACCTCACGGGCAGCGCGATCCACTTCATGGGCAGTCACACCTGGTTTGATAAAGTCAATAGCAGCTTGTTGGGCTTCAAGAGTCAAGTTGTAAATATCTTTCTTAAATTGGTCTGGTTTGCCGACAGCGACTGTACGAGTCATATCTGACGCATAGCCATTGACCAGAACACCCAGGTCAAAGAGGAGAAGAGCATCATTTTCAACCTTGTTGGCTGCTGGAATACCGTGTGGATTTGCAGCATTATTACCAGTCAAGACCATGGTATCAAAACTCATTTCATAGCCTTCACGTTTCATGGCAAAGTCGATTTGGGCGATGATATCTGTCTCAGTCTTATCAAGAGAAATATTATCAAAACCAACCTTAACAGCCTTGTCCGCATAGAGACCTGCAACCATCATTTTTTGCACTTCGTCAGCTGATTTGATGAGGCGCATGCGTTGGATACGAGGAGTGAGGTTGTCAAACTCAGCAGTTTCAAAAACTATTTTCAAGCCATGATATTTGGTCAAGATGAGATTGTCAAACTCAACAGCGACACGTTTGAAGTCAAGTTGCGGAAGAGCATGTTTCATTTTTTGCCATGGATTTTCAGAATCCACATAGCCCACAACTGGGAAGGAAACAGTGCTGGTAGCACGCTCAACTTCAAGGGCTGGGACAAAGAGGAGGGGTTCCTGATCCGCTAGAACAAAAAGGAACATTTGGCGTTCATGGGGATCACTGTAAAAGCCAGTGAGGTAATTAATTGTGACGGGGTCAGATACGACAGCGACGTCTAGTTTTTCTGATTCAAGATATGTTACGATTTGTTGTAATTTAGACATATGCTACCTTCTTTCTACCCCTCTATTTTGGCAAAAAATGAGAGAAAATGCAAGGGAGAAGGGTAAAAGAATAGACAAAAAGAACTCCGACAAGATAACGGCTCTATAATATTTGTAGTGGGTAAATCCCCTATGGATATTATGGAGCCTATT
>CAJZGT010000082.1 GCA_916048145.1 uncultured Streptococcus sp. | reverse complement strand
AAATGTGATAAAAATTTCAACTACTCTTATCTATAATAAAGCTACCTGTTCTTTGAAAATTGAATCCACTCCGTCTTGATTAGCGTGCCTGTGTAAGTAGGGACTGAGAGTATTTCCCTGTGAAGGGCAACTGGCACAAGACGTGTGTGAGAATTTTCTAACAGACACGGAGTTTATCGTTACCAGACTCAAACGATGCGACAAACTAGATAAAGGAGTTAATCATGAAGGTAGTAAACTTGTATGATTTGAAACAAATGGGAAATAAAGGTGGTTGTACCATCCAATTGATTCATCACTTTCCTTTTGGTATGGGCTTAGGACATCTCAAAAAAGACTACATTGAATTTAAACGTGTTGGTATCTTTGATGGGAAAGCAGTAGAAGTTACTCTTCGAGAACCTTATTCGAGAGATCTACTGCAGGTTGTCAAGTCGATTAAGCAACGTCAGAAATTGATAGCTTATCGTTATAAAGAAGGAAAGCTGCTATTTGTGAAGAAGGAGGCATCAGATGTCCTCTGAACAACAGGAACGAATGGCAGTTCAATATGCAGAGCGTAGTCTTTTATTTACTGTAAGAAGTCTCTTAAAGATTCTAGAATGGTCTAGACGTCAGGCTTTATCACAGGATTCTGCCTATAAGATAGGGGTACAGAAATTAGAAGAATTGCTACAATCTCCTTATTCGATTGATACGATTAATCTGAAAAAAGATTTTTTAGACAAACCAATTGATATAGAGAAATTTAAAGCTTTTTTAGAAAAAGAAGAGATTCCTTTAGCCATCGCTTGGCAAGGGGATTCTCTGCATTTCTACACGAAAGACCGTTCGATTCTAGACAATCATTTAGACCATCTGTTAGAAAAAATGGTTAATGATCCGGAGAAATTAGCTGATTTTACCATGGATAAGTCATTAGACGATGCAATTGATGAGGCTAAATCCCAAATTACCTTTAGACAAGAAGGAGCCGTCAAACAGAAAGAGATGGTGAGATGATGTACAGTGGAAAGAAATTCCTACTATTCTCACTGTTAGGTATCTTACTAGGCTATCTTTTTCATCGTTTGACGCTTTTGTATGATTCCTATACTGGAAATACACTAGATAAATGGACTCATCTTCTGATGGAAGGTCAAGATGAAGTTCTTCAGTCGCCATGGAATGTTTCTTTTACTGGAAAATCAAGTGCTTTTTTTCTACTAGGTTTTGTGATGATGTTGCTGGTTTATCTCTATCTAGAAACCGGTAAGAAACAATACCGAGAAGGAGTAGAATACGGGAGTGCCCGTTTTGGAACTCTAAAAGAAAAGAAGCTCTTTTACGGTAAAGAATTTTCTCATGATACGATCTTAGCACAAGATGTTCGTTTGACATTATTAGATAAAAAATCACCCCAATATGACAGAAATAAGAATATTGCGGTGATTGGAGGTTCAGGAAGTGGGAAGACATTTCGCTTTGTGAAACCTAATCTTATTCAGATGAATAGTTCTAATATTGTAGTGGATCCTAAAGATCACTTGGCCGAAAAAACAGGCAAACTCTTTTTAGAACATGGCTACCAAGTAAAGGTGCTAGATTTAGTCAATATGAAGAACTCAGATGGCTTCAATCCTTTTCGCTATATAGAGACAGAAAATGATTTGAATCGCATGCTGACGGTTTATTTCAATAACACCAAAGGCTCTGGCTCCCGTAGTGATCCATTTTGGGATGAAGCTTCTATGACTTTGGTACGAGCTTTAGCCTCCTACTTGGTCGATTTCTATAACCCACCTAAAACAAGAGAACAGCTCATAGAAGAAAGTCGTTTAAGTCAAAAGGAATATCAAAACTTGTTGAAACGTCAAAAAAAAGAAGTGGAAGAGCGAAAAAAACGAGGGCGTTATCCAAGTTTTGCTGAAATATCAAAACTCATTAAACACTTATCCAAGGGTGAAAACCAAGAAAAAAGTGTCTTAGAAATTCTATTTGAAAATTATGCTAAAAAGTATGGAACTGAAAATTTTACCATGCGAAATTGGGCAGATTTCCAAAATTATAAGGATAAGACTCTGGATTCTGTTATAGCTGTAACCACTGCTAAATTTGCCCTCTTCAATATTCAAAGTGTCATGGATTTGACCAAAAGAGATACCCTTGATATGAAGACATGGGGCCAGGAAAAATCAATGGTTTACTTAGTTATCCCAGATAACGATAGTACCTTTCGCTTTCTTTCAGCCCTCTTTTTTTCAACCGTATTTCAAACCCTAACAAGACAAGCAGATATTGATTTTAAGGGTCAATTGCCTCTTCATGTGAGAGTCTACTTAGATGAGTTCGCAAATATCGGAGAAATCCCAGATTTTGCTGAACAAACCTCAACAGTCCGTTCTCGAAATATGAGTCTCGTTCCTATTCTACAAAATATTGCCCAACTTCAAGGGCTCTATAAAGAAAAAGAAGCTTGGAAAACCATTCTTGGGAACTGTGATAGCTTAGTCTACTTAGGTGGTAATGATGAAGATACCTTTAAATTTATGAGTGGCTTACTCGGTAAACAAACCATTGATGTTCGAAATACTAGTCGTTCCTTTGGCCAGACAGGTTCAGGATCCCTTTCTCATCAAAAGATTGCTCGTGATTTAATGACACCTGATGAAGTCGGAAATATGAAACGGCATGAATGCTTGGTTCGAATTGCCAATATGCCTGTCTTTAAAAGCAAAAAATACAATTCCACTAAGCATCCAAACTGGAAATACCTAGCCAATCAAGAAAGCGATGAACGGTGGTGGAACTATCAAATCAATCCTTTGAATCAAAGACAAGAAAATCATCTTGAAGGCCTTAGAATTCGTGATTTAACTTTTGAATCTAGTTTAAAATAAAAATAGAAAAGAGGAAATAGATGATTACGCATTTTAAAGGTTTTGTTTATGGAGTAGACGCAAGTGCTATGTTTGCACAAGCTATGTCTTTGTTACAGAAGGGATTGATTGCGGTTGGTGCCTTTCTCGTTGTTGTGGGGATTGTCAATCTTGCAACCAACATTAAAGATGGTGGACCAGGTGTTCGGAATGCCATTCTTGAAATTGTCGGTGGTGTTATGGTAGGGGCTGCTGGAGCCTTTGTAACTCAAATTTCAATTTAGGAGGATAAACAATGACATGAATCTTAGTTTAGTCTCACCCTTTGTTTACCTTGCATCTGAAAAAATATCAGCTGAAAATTTATTTGAAGGATTTAATGTAGATTTACAATCTACGGTAGATCTGATTAAATCTCTATCTAGCTACAATCCAACAGTTTGGACTTATATGTCTAGTATTACTAAAAGTGTCATGCAGCCTCTTGGAGTTGCGATTTTATCAGTTGTTCTCATCTTAGAATTTTCGAAGATGGCAAAGAAAATTGCTAACTCAGGAGGAGCGATGACCTTTGAAGCATTAGCGCCGATGTTGATTAGTTATATTATGGTCGCAGTTGTAATTACCAACACTACCGTTATTGTAGAAGCCATCATCGGGATTGCGAGTCACGCCATTGAACAAGTGGCCTCGATTGTGGCTCACGGTGGGGCAAAGTATGATACCATCTCTGGATTAAAAGGGTCAGGATTTATTGGCCGGATGATTGTGGGCTTTTTCGCCCTCCTCATTTGGCTTGTTCGGATAGTAAGTGCAGCCATGGTCAATCTTTTAGTATCTATTCGATTTATTCAACTCTACCTTATGATTCCATTTGCCCCTCTTACGATTCCAACATTTTTAAGTGATGAATGGAAGTCTATTGGTATTGGCTATTTAAAAAATATTATGGTCTATGCGGTACAAGGGGTTCTTATTTTTCTGATTGTTTCTCTTGTTCCTTTGTTTGAATCTGCTGGGAAAATAGCTGTTTCAAATGGTGCAGGAGTCTTGCAATCACTTGCGATTATGTTTGGTAGTTTGGTACAAGCTATCTTACTGATTATTGCCCTCGTTGGTTCTCAACGTACGGCTCGCTCAATCTTAGGTATGTAATTAGATAAAGGCTAGGAAGTGATTGCTTCTTAGCCTTTTTAGAAAGGAAAGTCATGAATACACGTGTCTTTAAAGACATCTCAAAATACCAACACAGGGCTTGGTTAGGCTTCACTACAAGGCAAATCATCTTTGTTTTACCAGCCTTTATTGTCACAATTATTGTTTTGGGCTTGAATCTCTTTTTCTGGCAATTTGGAGATTGGTTTGTTTACGGTTTTGTGTTTGCTTTTACCATCCCCCTCATGCTTTTTGGAGTCTATAAACCCAATGATTTATATTTTGAACATTATTTGAAATACCGTCTTCATTTTGAATTAACGGTTCCCCTACGCACAATTACAGGAAAGAAAGGATCTGAACATGAAAAGAAAATCAAATACATTAAAGAAACAAAAAACTTCAATGACTAATCAGAAAGAAGTAGTTAAAGGAAAAAAAGAGGAAGTGTTACCATCAACGGCTAATACTCTTTCCTATCAAGCCCTGTATCAAAATGGTCTGATGCAGGTAAAAGAAGATTATTTCTCACAAAGCTATTTACTTGGTGATGTCAATTACCAGACCGTTGGTTTAGAAGATAAGGGCGCAATCATTGAGAAGTATTCTGATTTGATTAACTCCCTAGATGACCAAACCAACTTCCAATTGACTATCTTTAATAAAAGATTGAATTTAGAAAAGTTTAGACAAAGTGTTTTGTATGAGGAAAAAGAAGATGGGTATGATACCTATCGTAAAGAATTGAATCGGATGATGAATCAGAATTTAGACAGTGGTGAAAATAACTTTTCAGCTGTGAAACTGATTAGCTTTGGTAGAAAGGATTCTAATCCCAAACAAGCCTATCGTTCCTTGTCCCAAATAGGAGAATATTTCAAGAGTGGTTTCTCAGAAATTGATGCACGATTTGAATCCTTGGCTGGAGAAGAGCGTGTCAACTTGTTGGCCGATATGCTTAGAGGAGAACACCATCTTCCTTTTTCTTACCGTGATTTAACGAGATCTGGTCAGACAACTCGTCACTTCATAGCGCCTAATCTCTTGGATTTTAAAAACAAGAATTACCTACAAATCAATGACCGCTTATTACAGATTGTCTATGTGAGAGACTACGGCATGGAATTAGGAGATCAGTTTATCAGAGACCTCATGCAAGGAGATTTGGAATTGATTGTGAGCCTTCATGCTCAAAGTTCGACCAAGGCAGATGCCATGAAGAAACTACGAACAAAGAAGACCTTGATGGAATCCCAAAAGATTGGGGAACAACAAAAACTAGCTCGTACTGGTATCTATTTGGAAAAAGTAGGTCATGTATTAGAAAGCAATATCGATGAAGCTGAGGAACTCTTAAAAACCATGACAGAGACAGGAGATAAACTGTTTCAAACAGTCTTCTTGATTGGGGTCTTTGGTCAGGATGAAGAAGAACTTAAACAAGCCCTAGACACGCTCCAACAAGTGGCCGGCTCAAATGACCTAATGATTGATAAACTACCATATATGCAAGAAGCAGCCTTTAATAGTTTGCTGCCATTTGGTTGTGATTTTTTAGAGGGCGTATCACGGAGTTTATTAACGTCCAATGTAGCAGTGAATTCTCCATGGACTTCAGTAGACATACAAGACCGAAGTGGGAAATATTACGGTATCAATCAAATCTCAAGCAATATTATTACCATTGATCGAAGCCTATTAAATACACCGTCTGGTCTGATTTTAGGAACATCTGGAGCTGGGAAAGGGATGGCAACCAAGCATGAAATTATCACGACCAAAATCAAGGAATCTGGTGAAAATAC
>CAJZGT010000081.1 GCA_916048145.1 uncultured Streptococcus sp. | reverse complement strand
GCAGAAACCGGCGCCCCAGCAATTACTGAAGTCCCAGCGTATGCAGAAACCGGCGCCCCAGCAATTACTGAAGTCCCAGCGTATGCAGAAACCGGCGTCCCAGCAATTAACGAAGTTCCAGCGTATTCAGAAACCGGCGCTCCAGCAATTAATGAAGTTCCAGCGTATGCAGAAACCGGCGCCCCAGCGATTAACGAAGTCCCAGCATATGCAGAAACCGGCGCCCCAGCGATTAATGAAGTTCCAGCGTATGCAGAAACCGGCGCCCCAGCGATTACTGAAGTTCCAGAATATACTCTTACAACAGCAGGTACTAACAAGGATAATACTTATCAAGCACCAGCAGCAAAAGCAGAAGATAAAAAAGAACTTCCAAATACTGGTGGTAAAGATAATGTTGCAGTTGCATCATTGGGATTCCTTGGATTGTTCCTCGGTGCCCTTCCATTTGTGAAACGTAAGAACTAATTTATTTTCGTAGCTTGAAAGAGAGGGAATAACTTTCTTCTCTTTTTTAGTTTATCTTAGTTTCTCTCAGGGAACTCTTCTCAATGGTATTTTTTGGTGCTTTCCTTTATAATGGGTGTATGGATAAGAAAAAATTATTATTGATTGATGGGTCTTCTGTTGCTTTTCGGGCGTTTTTTGCGCTTTATCAGCAGTTGGATCGTTTTAAGAATGCGGCTGGTTTGCATACCAATGCGATTTATGGTTTCCAGTTGATGTTGAGCCATTTGTTGGAGCGGGTTGAGCCCAGTCATATTTTGGTGGCTTTTGATGCGGGAAAGACGACCTTCCGGACAGAGATGTATGCGGACTATAAGGGTGGTCGGGCCAAGACTCCTGATGAGTTTCGTGAGCAATTTCCCTTTATTCGTGAGTTGTTGGATCATATGGGGATTCGTCACTATGAGTTGGCTCAGTATGAGGCGGATGACATCATTGGGACGCTGGATAAACTAGCAGAGCAGGATGGTTTTGATATTACCATTGTCAGTGGGGACAAGGATTTGATTCAGCTGACGGATGAGCATACGGTGGTTGAGATTTCCAAGAAAGGTGTGGCTGAGTTTGAGGCTTTTACGCCAGAATATCTTATGGAAAAGATGGGCATTACACCGACTCAGTTTATCGATCTCAAGGCGCTCATGGGTGATAAGTCGGATAATATTCCTGGGGTGACTAAAATCGGTGAAAAGACGGGTATCAAGCTCTTGCTGGAGCATGGTTCGCTTGAGGGTATTTATGAAAATATCGATGGGATGAAGGCTTCTAAGATGAAGGAAAATCTCATCAATGATAAGGAACAGGCCTTTTTGTCGAAAACACTGGCGACCATTGATACCAAGGCACCGATTGAGATTGGTTTGGATGATTTGGTCTATAGTGGTCCAGATGTGGAAAATCTTGGGAAATTCTACGATGAGATGGGTTTCAAACAGCTCAAGCAGGCTTTAAATGTGTCGTCAGCTGATGTGGCTGAAAGTTTGAACTTTACTATCGTTGATCAAGTCACTCAAGACATGCTGACTGAAGAATCTATCTTCCATTTTGAGCTTTTTGGTGAGAATTACCATACGGATGATTTGGTTGGATTTGCCTGGTCTTGTGGAGATAAGCTCTATGCTACGGACAAGCTTAACCTTTTGCAAGAGCCTATTTTCAAGGATTTTCTAGAAAAAACACCTCTGAGAGTTTATGATTTTAAAAAGGCCAAAGTTCTCTTGAATCGTTTTGGTGTGGATTTACAGGCGCCTGCTTTTGATAGTCGTTTGGCTAAATACCTCCTTTCGACTGTGGAGGACAATGAAATTGCGACTATTGCTAGTCTTTATGGTCAGACTTACTTGGTCGATGATGAGACTTTCTATGGTAAGGGAGTCAAGAAGGCCCTTCCTGGACGTAAGAAATTCTTGGAACATTTGGCGAGTAAGCTTGCTGTTTTGGTTGAGACTGAGTCTATTTTGCTTAAAAAACTCAGTGAAAATGGGCAATTAGAGCTTCTTTATGATATGGAGCAACCCCTATCTTTTGTCCTTGCCAAGATGGAAATTGCTGGAATTACGGTCAAGAAAGAGACCTTGCTTGAGATGCAGGATGAAAATGAGCTTGTCATTGAAAAACTGACTCAGGAGATTTACGAACTGGCTGGTGAGGAGTTTAATATTAACTCGCCTAAGCAGTTGGGCGTGCTTCTCTTTGAAAAATTGGGGCTACCTCTAGAATACACTAAGAAAACCAAGACTGGATACTCGACAGCCGTGGATGTCTTGGAGCGTCTGGCTCCTATTGCGCCGATTGTTAAGAAAATTCTCGACTACCGTCAGATTGCTAAGATTCAATCTACCTATGTGATTGGCTTGCAGGACTGGATTTTGGCTGATGGCAAGATTCATACTCGCTATGTGCAGGATTTGACCCAGACTGGGCGTCTGTCTAGTGTGGATCCAAACTTGCAAAATATTCCTGTGCGTTTGGAGCAAGGCCGTCTCATTCGTAAGGCTTTTGTGCCTGAGTGGGAGGATAGTGTGTTGCTCAGCTCGGACTATTCACAGATTGAATTGCGCGTTTTGGCGCATATTTCTAAGGATGAGCACTTGATTAAGGCTTTCCAAGAGGGGGCAGATATCCATACTTCGACAGCCATGCGTGTCTTTGGCATTGATCGTCCTGAGGATGTGACTGCAAATGACCGTCGCAATGCCAAGGCTGTTAACTTTGGAGTGGTTTACGGGATTTCAGACTTTGGTTTGTCTAATAATCTGGGCATTAGCCGTAAGGAGGCCAAAGCCTACATTGATACCTACTTTGAACGCTTCCCAGGTATTAAAAACTACATGGATGAAGTGGTGCGTGAGGCGCGTGATAAGGGCTATGTGGAGACCCTCTTCAAGCGTCGTCGTGAGTTGCCAGATATCAATTCGCGCAACTTCAATATTCGTGGTTTTGCGGAGCGGACAGCTATCAACTCTCCTATACAGGGTTCGGCGGCAGATATTCTCAAGATTGCCATGATTCAGCTAGACAAGGCTCTAGTTGAAGGTGGTTATCAGACCAAGATGTTGTTACAAGTGCACGATGAAATCGTTCTTGAAGTTCCTAAATCTGAACTAGCAGAAATGAAAAAATTGGTCAAACAAACCATGGAAGAAGCCATTCAACTCAGTGTTCCCCTGATTGCGGATGAGAATGAGGGAGCAACCTGGTACGAGGCTAAATAAAAAAGTTATGTAGAGTTTGAAGCACTTGTTTTCAAACTCTTTTCATGTTGTTCTGTAAGCAGTTTCCTTGACATTTTTTTTATTTTGCGCTATCATATGTCCATATAATATATGGGAGTCTGTGTACAGTCTGAGAGGAAGTGTTAAACTTCGACCGCACCTGATCTGGGTAATGCCAGCGTAGGGAACGATACTTAGTCTATTCTTGACCTTTTCCATATATGGCAAAGGTTTTTCTTTTTGTCAAAGGAAAACGAGAAGAGGAGGTTTTTATGAAAGCAAGCATAGCCTTGCAAGTTTTACCCCTAGCACAGGGAATTGATCGGATTGTTGTTATCGATCAAGTCATTGCTTATTTGCAAGCTCAAGAAGTGACTATGGTGGTGACACCATTTGAAACGGTCTTGGAAGGGGAGTTTGATGAGCTTATGCGCATTCTCAAAGAAGCGCTAGAGATGGCAGGGCAGGAGGCAGACAATGTCTTTGCCAATGTCAAAATAAATGTAGGAGAGATTTTAAGTATTGATGAGAAACTTGAAAAGTATACTGAGACGACACATTAGTCTATTGGGCTTTCTAGGAGTCTTGTCAATCTGGCAGTTAGCAGGTTTTCTTAAACTTCTCCCCAAGTTTATCCTGCCGACACCTCTTGAAATCCTCCAGTCTTTTGTGCGTGATAGAGAATTTCTCTGGCACCATAGCTGGGCGACCTTGAGAGTGGCTTTGCTAGGTCTAATTTTGGGAGTTTTGATTGCCTGTCTCATGGCTGTGCTTATGGACAGTTTGACTTGGCTCAATGACCTGATTTACCCTATGATGGTGGTCGTTCAGACTATTCCGACCATTGCCCTAGCTCCTATTCTGGTCTTGTGGCTAGGTTATGGGATTTTGCCCAAGATTGTCTTGATTATCTTGACGACAACCTTTCCTATCATCGTCAGCATTTTGGACGGTTTTAGGCATTGTGACAAGGATATGCTGACCTTGTTTAGTCTGATGCGGGCCAAGCCTTGGCAAATCCTGTGGCATTTTAAAATCCCAGTCAGCCTGCCTTACTTTTATGCAGGTCTGAGGGTCAGTGTCTCCTACGCCTTTATCACAACAGTGGTATCTGAGTGGTTGGGAGGCTTTGAAGGACTAGGTGTCTACATGATTCAGTCCAAGAAACTGTTTCAGTATGATACCATGTTTGCTATTATTATTCTGGTATCGATTATCAGCCTTTTGGGTATGAAATTGGTCGATATTAGTGAAAAATATGTTATTAAATGGAAACGTTCGTAGAAGTAGAATGTTTCAAAAAAGAAAAGAGGAAATCAAAATGAAAAAAACATGGAAAGTGTTTTTAACGCTTGTGACAGCTCTTGTAGCTGTTGTGCTTGTAGCTTGTGGTCAAGGAACTGCTTCTAAGGATAATAAGGAAGCAGAGCTTAAGAAGATTGACTTTATCCTAGACTGGACACCAAATACTAACCACACAGGGCTTTATGTTGCCAAGGAAAAAGGTTATTTCAAAGAAGCTGGAGTGGATGTTGATTTGAAATTGCCACCAGAAGAAAGTTCTTCTGACTTGGTTATCAATGGTAAGGCACCATTTGCAGTGTATTTCCAAGACTACATGGCTAAAAAATTGGAAAAAGGTGCAGGAATTACTGCCGTTGCAGCTATTGTTGAACACAATACATCAGGAATCATCTCTCGTAAATCTGATAATGTAGCTAGTCCGAAGGACTTGGTTGGTAAGAAATACGGAACTTGGAATGACCCAACTGAACTTGCTATGTTGAAAACCTTGGTAGAATCTCAAGGTGGAGACTTTGAAAAAGTTGAAAAAGTACCAAATAACGATTCAAACTCGATCACACCGATTGCTAATGGAGTATTTGACACTGCTTGGATCTACTACGGTTGGGATGGTATCCTTGCAAAATCTCAAGGTGTAGATGCTAATTTCATGTACTTGAAAGACTATGTCAAGGAGTTTGACTACTACTCACCAGTTATCATCGCAAACAACGACTACCTTAAAGACAATAAAGAAGAAGCTCGTAAAGTCATCCAAGCTATCAAAAAAGGCTACCAATATGCTATGGAGCATCCAGAAGAAGCAGCTGATATCCTCATCAAAAATGCACCTGAACTCAAGGAAAAACGTGACTTTGTCATCGAATCTCAAAAATACTTGTCAAAAGAATACGCAAGCGACAAGGAAAAATGGGGTCAATTTGATGCAGCTCGCTGGAATGCCTTCTACAAATGGGATAAAGAAAATGGTATCCTTAAAGAAGACTTGACAGACAAAGGCTTCACCAACGAATTTGTGAAATAATGACAGAAATTAGACTAGAACACGTCAGTTATGCCTATGGTCAAGAGAGGATTTTAGAGGACATCAATCTGAAAGTGACTTCAGGTGAAGTGGTTTCTATCCTAGGCCCAAGTGGTGTTGGAAAAACCACCCTCTTTAATCTAATTGCTGGGATTTTAGAAGTCCAGTCAGGGCGAATTGTTCTGGACGGTGAGGAGAATCCCAAGGGGCGCGTGAGTTATATGTTGCAGAAGGATCTGCTCTTGGAGCACAAGACGGTGCTTGGCAATATCATCCTGCCCCTCTTGATTCA
>CAJZGT010000080.1 GCA_916048145.1 uncultured Streptococcus sp. | reverse complement strand
AAACTTTTCTTGGTTTGGTACCTTCAGCTGGACCAATGACACCTGCCATCTCAAGTTCTTCCATAAGGCGGGTCGCACGGTTAAATCCAACAGACAAACGACGCTGAATCATAGATGCGCTGGCTTTCTGAGTTTCGATTACCAAAGCCTTGGCTTCTTCAAAGAGCGGATCACCACCAGATTCACCATCTGAAAATTCTCCTTCATTTTCAGAAACCTCACCGGGATCAAAACTCTCATCGTAGTCCGCATCTGCCTGAGCCTTAATGAAGTTTACGATACGCTCGACATCATCATCCGAGATAAAGGAGCCTTGGAGACGAACTGGATGATTTTCATCAATCGGTTTAAAGAGCATATCTCCACGTCCAAGAAGTTTCTCAGCTCCATTTTCATCTAAAATCGTACGAGAGTCTGTCCCTGATGAAACTGCGAAAGCGACACGAGATGGGACATTAGCCTTGATCAGACCAGAGATGACATCAACGGATGGACGCTGGGTTGCAAGAATCATGTGGATACCTGCAGCACGCGCCTTCTGTCCGAGACGAATGATAGCATCTTCCACTTCCTTGCTGGCCACCATCATAAGGTCAGCCAACTCATCCACAATCACAACAATGAGTGGTAGCGGAACCTGCTTGTACTCAGACTGGGCATTGAACTCTTCTACCTTGGCATTAAAACCTGCAATATTCCGAACTCCCACCTTGGCAAAGAGTTCATAACGATTTTCCATTTCATCCACGACCTTTTGCAAAGCCTTGCTAGCCTTACGTGGATTGGTCACAACTGGAATCAAGAGGTGGGGAATATCATTGTAAACAGACAACTCAACCATCTTGGGATCGACCATCATAAATTTAACTTGGTCAGGTCTCGCCTTCATGAGGATGCTAGCGATAATGCCATTAACAGCTACTGACTTCCCTGACCCTGTTGAACCTGCGACTAGCAAGTGGGGCATTTTAGAAAGGTCAAAAGCTCTTGCGGTTCCATTAACAGCCTTCCCTAAAGGAATTTCCAAGAGATTTTCTGCTTTCGTTTGAGATTGTTCCCATAGTTCGCGGAAAGAAACTGTCGCAATCTCAGAGTTAGGTACTTCAATTCCCACTAAAGATTTCCCTGGGATAGGTGCTTCGATTCGGACATCCTTAGCCGCCAAGGCTAGAGCGAGGTCATCTGCGAGATTGGAAATGCGGTTAACCCTTACACCAACAGCCGGCTTGACTTCATACTTGGTCACTGATGGTCCAATTTCAGCCCGTTCAACTGTTACCTTGATACCAAAACTAGCAAAAGTTTCTTCTAGGATTTTGATGTTTTCACGAACAATTTTCTTCTCTTTAGACTGGTCCTTGGGTTTATCTGGGGCAAAGAGTTGTAAGCTTGGAAGTTTGTATTCAAGAGCCTCCTTGGCTGAAAAATCTACCTGAACATCTTCATCATCAGAGCCCTCTTCCTGTTCAGGGAATTCAAGTTCAGGTTGAGGCAGGATGATTTCTGGTTCCACCCACTCTTCTTCCGGAAAAGGTGGAACGTCAAGCACAACATCTTCTGTCAGAATTTCACCCGTTTCCATATCAACAGGAGGCAAATCGAGTAAGGCTTTTTCAGCTTCTTCTTGTTCTAATCTAGCCTCTTCCTCAGCCTTTTGGCGAGCTTTTTCTTCTTGTTTGACAAAGCGTTCCTCTTTTCGACGCTCATACCCTTCCCGCCATTTAGCAAAGCCTCTACTGAAAAATTCCGCAATATCGTAAACAGACCAAGGACTGATTAGGAGAGCGCCTGCTAAAATCAAGATAGAACCAATAAAGTAAGTGCCGATATTTGAAAAGAGAAAGGCGGTTGGAATATAAAGAGCGACCCCAATCAAGCCCCCTCCAGCAAAACTAGTCGTTCGAAAACCAGTCAAATCCGTCACAACCTGCGCCATGGTTCCTTTTATGACCGACTTGTCCAAACCATATTTCCAAACTAAATAGGCCTCAAAAATCAGGAGCAAGCCCGCAAATATAGTGAAAAAGCCAGATAAGAGTCCTTCCTGTTTTCGTATCCACTTGAAAAAGAAGAGGTAGAGTAGGATGCCAAATATTGCCAGATAAGCTAGGCTACCCACTAGCAAGCGAATTAAATTGTAAAGGGTGATACCTGCAGCCCCTAATTTGAAGGCTGCGAAAATCAATAAAAACGCGATTCCCAACGAAATCAACATCCGTTGAATCGCTTCTTTTCTTTCGAGTTCTGCTTTTGACGGTCTTCGTCTTGTTTTACTTGTATTCTTGTTTGCCATTCTTCTATTATACCATATTTCACAGGCATTTCGGAAAAGGTCAATATTCTCCTTGGATAGTTCAGTATTAAGAGATTCAAATAAAATTTTCTTATCCATAGTTTCCCTCTCTAAGCAATTTCAGAACATCTTTTTAATAGCCATTATGATTCAACTGACTGTTCATCAAAAAAAGAAGATATGCAAAATTTTGAAATTTTGATATAATAGAACTATCAAAAAGTAAAGGAATGATTGGTATGAATGCAATCACAGCTCACAGCTCACAGCTCACAGCTCACAGCTCACAGCTCACAGCTCACAGCTCACAGCTCACAGCTCACAGCTCACAGCTCACAGCTCACAGCTCACAGCTCACAGCTCACAGCTCACAGCTCACAGCTCACAGCTCACAGCTCACAGCTCACAGCTCACGCTGATTATGTAATCAAGCGTATTTTTTGTCAAGCCCTAAAACAGACTTTTTCACATTTTTGTGAGAAGGTCTTTTCTGTTGTTTCTGAAAGGGAAATTGCAAGATGAAACGTATTGATATTATAGAAAAAATAGGAAAAGATTACTTTGTTTCAAATATTGAAAATGAGGAATTTAGCTACCAAATTTCAAGTATTTGTTGTGGGGTATGCAATGCTTTTCTTTATTCTTTTATAGATTGTTGGTGGTTAGTTAATAAAAGTTCTAAATGATTAATTTACCATATCTCCATCTTTTGGAGTAACCTATACATTTTCGAATAGTCTGATCATCCGTCTCCTCATCAGCTATCGAAGGATTTAACCCAATAAATACCACTGTTGATTTTGTTTCATCCCAAATTCGTGTGAGAACATATCTATACTTTCTATCAGTTGATAAAATAGCACTCTTCTCCATATTTCCCCCATTTATTTCCTAATTTATTTTTCCTCATTTTCAACTTCGGATTATATCACTTTGAATATAAGATTAAAGACAATCGCCAGCACGTAAAGTATTACTGGTACTATTAATGCGTTGACTTTAAACTTTTTTTGATAAATTCCAATTAAAGTAAAAAATAGAATGACACTTGCTACGACATATAACATATATTTCTCCTAATCTATACAAACCGAATCAACTCAATGGACTGTTTGTTGTTCCTTACCCAAAAGCCTTTCCTACGTGTCCACCATAGTAACGCTTGATATCGACTTGATGTTCAGAAGTGAAGTAGTTCCCAACCCAGAAAATGCTATCAGCATCTTTCTTAGTAGATTTAACAATAAATTGAACCACTCCAGATGATTTTGATTCATAAACCTCGATATCATCAACATTCACATCATATCCATTCTGTTGGAAAGACACAGCAAAAGCAATTATCATATCATGTGTAGCCATTTTTAGATGATTTTCATGTGAGTAGTCAAACTCTAAATCATGAGCTCTCTTACATTCCTTGATGACAACCTTAAAAGCATCTTTCACCTCTTTTTCAATACTAGGATCTACCTTATGTCCTGCCATTTCAAGAGCTCTAAAAGCTTCATTATAACTCTTATCGTCTTCTGTGATCTCTTCTCTTAATTTTCCTTTTTCTTGTTGCTTTTGCTCCACAGTATCCTGTGTAGTTTCTGTTTGTTGAGTAGTTTGCTCTGTTAGTTGTTGCGCAGTTTCCTTTTCTGCCTTCATATATTTAAGGTAAAATACTCCAGAAACACTTCCAACAACTACTAAGCTAGCCAGGACAGCTGCAATTAAAAATATACTTTTTTGTTTAAACATCAATTATTTCTCCTCGTCATCTTGTTTTAAATCAACAATAAAAAAAACTAATAGAGCAGGGGAAAGAAAACACAGTACAATAGAAAGAATAAATTCAACAATCGCTTTCCCAAGTGCCTTGGTCGGTCCTGCAATCGAGATACCTCCTTGCAGGGTCAAGAAGAAATAGTCTTTATAATACCAATATCCAGCAGATATAACTGCAAATAAAGCAAATCCAATCATCCACTTAAATAGTAATTCCACCCTGGCACTATATTCTTGATACTCCTTGTCTTTCTTTGCTTTGATAAACGCTTGTTTTTTTCTTTCTTCCTCTCTCTTCTCTTTTTCCTCTTTTTCTAAGAGTTCTTGCTTTAGAATTTCAATAACCTCATCATTTGAAAGTCCTTCGAATTTACTTTTAGGTCTTTTCTCGTCCCCGTCCCAATAATCAAAAATGTTATAGTCGTCCATAGCTTTTCTTTCCTTTCTTTTCTCTTACAATCCGTGCCTTCTTACAATCGCCCTACTATGGCACCTACGATTGAGAATATCCCTCCAAAGAATAGGATAGGCATAATCACTGCAAGTCCAGCCAGAATAGGTAAGACACTAATAATACCATTAATAATCCACATTATAATAGAATATATAGGAATGATGATACCTGCACCTAGAATAACTGTGGTAGGGATAAGGAATAGGAAGACAATTCCAAAAATACCAATCAAGCGAAACACTCTTCCATAGACTTTTTCATTTTCCTCGCCTGCTAAAAAACATATTGAAGCAAAGCAACCAGTTACACAAGCAAAAATCAAAATAAAATAATCTACTTCTAGATTTAGCTTTCTTTGTAGTAGTCCTGTAAACTCACTCAATGAAAAAATCACAAAAGTTCCAATTCCTTGCCACAACAGAATGAAAAAAGTCAAATTTAGTCCGTTTACTATTGGGTGCAACAATAGTGATTTCGCATAGTCAATTAAAAATAAATAAATGTTTTCTACCATTTTGGTTTGGCTCCTTGTTATTCATATATTTCTATTTTACATAATTTCTGATTTTCTAGCAATAAACCGTGGCTTAGACTTTAAAATGCAACCCGAAAGTTAAACAGAAGAAATCTAACTTTCGGAGTGCGGTACATTAAATATTGGAGTTTTAAATTTCTACTTCAGCAATTGGTTTGCGATAGCGAGGCGAATGAGCATAGTGGCAATAGAGTTTTCCTAAATCAAGTCTAGGTTTAAACTCTTCAAAGTCACTTGCTAGTACATAGCAAGGCTTATAGATACAACTGAATGTGATAGATACTTCCTCTCTTAAATCCTCTATGAGCATTTCTAACGTTTCATACTCGTAGATACGTACTATCTCTCCTCTACTCTCAAATAGTGCCTTAACAACAATAGAAGTACCATTACCATAAAAGACAGTATTATAGGCGATATTCTCGTAGTCTTTCATTTCCAGACGATAATATCTATCTGCTCTTGTATTTTCGATAGATACTTCTTTAGGAATCATATAAAAATATCTGCTCTTTTCTACTGCTAGCGTGAACCGTCTACGCACTTCCAACTGCTTTAAGTATTCGTCAACTCCACTACCGATAGTCAATGCTTTTTGGATAATCGAGGCTTTATCTGAAGAGTTGTTTTTGTCTAACCATTGTCCTAAAAATCTATGAACATATACCATAATTTCTTCTCCTTGTTATTCGTATATTTAAATTTTACATAATTTTTCTTTTCCTCGCAACAAACTTGGTACTACGATAGAATTTTGGGCTCTTTTAAACTTTAAATCTTAATACGACAAA
>CAJZGT010000079.1 GCA_916048145.1 uncultured Streptococcus sp. | reverse complement strand
GGTTTCCTGAGGCTCAGATTTCAGACCAACCAGTAGAGAAAGAGGGCTATCTCACGCTCCCTTTAGCTTCTCAGCAGTGGATTTTGCTGGAGGAAGCTGGGTTAAGCGAGCGTGAAAAGCAGTTGGTTGCCCTTTTGACTCAGCAGGAGCAGGCTCGCTCGCTCAATCCTTGGTATTCTTTTCTGATTGAGGGCAAGGGACAGGCACCACAAAGTTTTAAAAAGATTCAGCTGGTTTATTGCCATCTTTCCTATTTTCAGCAGGAAAATCTAGCTTCTTGGCTGGATATGATGCGGACCCTTTTTCCTAACTGTCAGGCGGTGATTCAGGTCGGAGCTCAGGATTATGTTTTCGTGCTTCAGCAAGATAAATACACCTCTGTACGAGCTATTTTAAGTGATACGATTGAAGCGGTTGAGTATGACTTTGGACTGCGTCTCTCTATCGTGTTAGGACAGGTTTGGTCTCAGACAGGACATCAAGCCCTGTCAGACTTAATCAAAGCAGAGCGCGATTTGTTTAAGACTTGGTGGCGTCAGGGTCACCAAGGTGTTCATACTTTTTCTCAGCTCTATCTTTGGAGTATAGGAGAAAGACTCGTAGACTTGAAGGCAATCAAGGAATATCTGCACCAGATGATTTTGGATCAGGACCAGATTCAGGAAATCATTCTCTCCCTTTGGGAAAATAGTGCTGTTCTCACTAAAACAGCCCAGCAACTCTATCTGCACCGCAATTCTCTCCAATACAAGATTGATAAGTGGGAAGAATTGACAGGGCTTCATTTGAAGGAATTGACAGACCTTACTCTGTGTTATCAATTGATTTTACCAGATATTCTCTAAAGTTTTGTGCAAGTTGCACAGAACTTTTTTATTTTTTTGGTCACCTTGCCATAGAAAAATAAAGCGTTTTCATCTATAATGAAACTATCAAAATACAAAAGGAGTTCACCTTATGGTAGAATTGAATCTTAAAAACATTTACAAAAAATATCCAAACAGCGAACACTACTCAGTTGAAGACTTCAACTTGGACATCAAAGACAAAGAATTTATCGTTTTCGTAGGTCCTTCAGGATGTGGTAAATCAACTACTCTTCGTATGATTGCTGGTCTTGAAGACATCACAGAAGGTACTGCATCTATCGATGGCGTGGTTGTCAACGACGTAGCTCCAAAAGACCGTGATATCGCCATGGTATTCCAAAACTACGCTCTTTACCCACACATGACTGTTTATGACAACATGGCTTTCGGTTTGAAATTGCGTAAATACAGCAAGGAAGACATCGACAAACGTGTGCAAGAAGCAGCTGAAATCCTTGGATTGAAAGAATTCTTGGAACGTAAACCTGCTGACCTTTCAGGTGGTCAACGTCAACGTGTTGCCATGGGGCGTGCGATTGTCCGTGATGCAAAAGTATTCTTGATGGACGAACCTTTGTCAAACTTGGATGCTAAACTTCGTGTATCAATGCGTGCTGAAATTGCGAAAATCCACCGTCGTATCGGAGCTACAACTATCTACGTAACTCACGACCAAACAGAAGCGATGACACTTGCAGACCGTATCGTTATCATGTCAGCAACTAAGAACCCTGCTGGTACAGGTACTATCGGACGTGTAGAACAAATCGGTACTCCTCAAGAAGTTTACAAAAACCCAGTTAACAAATTCGTAGCAGGATTCATCGGAAGCCCAGCTATGAACTTCATCAATGTGAAATTGGTTGGTAGCGAAATTGTTTCTGACGGTTTCCGTTTGAAAGTGCCAGAAGGTGCTTTGAAAGTTCTTCGTGAAAAAGGCTACGAAGGAAAAGAATTGATTTTCGGTATCCGTCCAGAAGATGTGAATGCAGAACCTGCTTTCCTTGAAACATTCCCAGAATCAGTTGTCAAAGCTACTATCTCTGTATCAGAATTGCTTGGTTCAGAATCTCACCTTTACTGCCAAGTTGGTAAAGATGAATTCGTTGCTAAAGTTGATGCTCGTGACTACTTGCAAACAGGCGCAACAGTTGAACTTGGATTTGACTTGAACAAAGCCCACTTCTTCGATGTAGAAACTGAAAGAACAGTTTATTAAGATAAATGAAATGTCAAAACACTGCTAGAGAAACCTGGCAGTGTTTTTTGAAATGTGGATTGATTGAGAGGGAATTTTCTAGTTTTCATATTCTTAAAAAAGTGATAAAATGGTAGGAAGAATTGGAGAGTAGAGATGCCGAAAGAAGTGAATTTGACGGGCGATGAGGTTGTCGCTTTAACGCAAAAATATTTATCAAAAGAAGATGTTGCTTTTGTCCATAAGGCCTTAGTCTATGCTGTTGAATGCCACAGTGGCCAGTATCGGAAATCTGGCGAACCTTACATTATTCACCCTATCCAAGTGGCAGGGATTTTAGCCAAACTTAAGCTAGATGCCGTAACGGTTGCCTGTGGTTTCTTGCATGATGTGGTAGAAGATACAGATGCGACCTTGGATGATTTGGAGAGAGAGTTTGGCCCTGATGTGCGGGTAATCGTCGATGGGGTTACCAAACTTGGTAAGGTCGAGTACAAATCGATCGAGGAGCAATTGGCGGAAAATCATCGTAAGATGCTCATGGCCATGTCTGAGGACATCCGTGTTATCTTGGTCAAACTGTCTGACCGCTTGCACAATATGCGGACCTTAAAACATCTTAGAAAAGACAAGCAGGAGCGCATTTCCAAAGAAACCATGGAAATCTATGCCCCACTGGCTCATCGTTTGGGGATTTCTAGCGTCAAATGGGAGTTGGAAGACCTATCTTTCCGTTATCTCAATCCAACGGAGTTTTACAAGATTACCCATATGATGAAGGAAAAGCGCAGAGAGCGTGAAGCCTTGGTGGATGAAGTAGTCACAAAATTAGAAAACTATACGACGGATCGTCACTTGAAAGGGAAGATTTATGGTCGTCCCAAACATATTTACTCGATTTTCCGCAAAATGCAGGATAAGAGAAAACGTTTTGAGGAAATCTATGATTTGATTGCTATTCGTTGTATTTTGGATACCCAAAGTGATGTTTATGCCATGCTTGGTTATGTGCATGAGCTTTGGAAACCGATGCCAGGTCGCTTTAAAGACTATATTGCTAATCGTAAGGCTAATGGTTACCAGTCTATCCATACGACTGTTTATGGGCCAAAAGGACCGATTGAATTCCAGATTCGAACCAAGGCCATGCATGAGGTGGCTGAGTACGGGGTTGCGGCTCACTGGGCTTATAAGAAAGGTATTAAGGGGCAGGTTAACAGCAAGGAATCAGCTATTGGGATGAACTGGATCAAGGAGATGATGGAGCTCCAAGACCAGGCTGATGATGCTAAGGAATTTGTCGATTCAGTTAAGGAAAACTATCTGGCTGAGGAAATTTACGTCTTTACCCCAGATGGAGCTGTCCGTTCACTTCCAAAAGATTCAGGACCGATTGACTTTGCCTATGAAATCCATACAAAAGTTGGTGAAAAAGCGACTGGTGCCAAGGTCAATGGTCGTATGGTTCCACTGACAACCAAGCTCAAGACAGGGGATCAGGTTGAAATTGTCACCAACCCTAACTCCTTTGGGCCAAGCCGTGACTGGCTCAACATGGTTAAGACCAGCAAGGCGCGCAATAAGATTCGTCAGTTTTTTAAAAACCAAGATAAGGAATTGTCTGTCAACAAGGGTCGTGAGATGTTGATGGCCCAGTTCCAAGAAAATGGCTATGTGGCCAATAAATTCATGGACAAGCGCCATATGGATCAAGTTCTGCAAAAGACTAGCTACAAGACAGAAGAATCCCTCTTTGCGGCTATTGGTTTTGGAGAAATCGGTGCTATTACCGTCTTTAACCGTCTGACTGAAAAGGAACGTCGTGAGGAAGAACGTGCCAAGGCCAAGGCGGAAGCAGAAGAGCTTGTCAAAGGTGGCGAGGTCAAGGTTGAAAATAAAGAAACCCTCAAGGTCAAGCATGAGGGGGGTGTGGTCATTGAAGGTGCCTCAGGTCTCCTAGTTCGGATTGCAAAGTGTTGTAACCCTGTACCTGGTGACGATATTGTCGGCTACATTACCAAGGGCCGTGGTGTGGCTATTCACCGTGTGGATTGTATGAACCTGCGCGCCCAAGAAAACTACGAGCAACGTCTCCTTGATGTGGAATGGGAAGACCAGTACTCAAACTCAAATAAGGAGTATATGGCCCATATCGATATCTATGGTCTCAACCGTACAGGATTATTGAACGATGTACTGCAAGTTCTTTCAAACACAACCAAGAATATTTCAACGGTCAATGCCCAACCAACCAAGGATATGAAGTTTGCTAATATCCATGTGTCCTTCGGTATTGCCAACCTCTCGACGCTGACCACGGTCGTAGATAAGATTAAGAGCGTACCAGAGGTCTATTCTGTTAAACGGACCAATGGCTAATTGTCCTAGCTCTTACTAGAAAGGCTATTATGAAAATCATTATCCAACGGGTTAAAAAAGCCCAAGTGAGTATTGAAGGTCGGGTGCAGGGGAAAATCAACCAAGGCCTCTTATTGCTGGTTGGTGTTGGACCAGAGGACCAAGAGGAAGATTTAGACTATGCTGTGAGAAAGCTTGTCAACATGCGGATTTTTTCAGACGTAGAAGGCAAGATGAACCTGTCTGTCAAAGATATTGAAGGAGAAATCCTCTCTATTTCTCAGTTTACTCTCTTTGCGGATACTAAGAAAGGCAATCGTCCAGCCTTTACAGGTGCAGCCAAGCCTGATATGGCATCAGACTTCTATGATGCATTCAATCAAAAATTAGCGCAAGACGTGCCCGTTCAGACAGGGATCTTTGGAGCAGATATGCAAGTTGAGCTGGTCAATGACGGACCTGTCACCATTATCCTTGATACGAAAAATAGATGAGAAAAACCAAGCCCAGCCAGCTTGGTTTTTCTCATCTATTCCAAAATGAAATCTGTTCTTGATAGGCTTTTGGGAAGTCTCTTTTCAGGCTTTGGCTTATGCGATAGGGAGGGATGAGATGGCCTAGGATGAGGAGAGTGACCTGAAGAAAAAGTGGGATACCACTTAAAAACACCAGGGAGAGAATGATCAGGATATCCCATAGAAGGATTTGTAAGGCAAAACGCCAGAATCTTGGTCTAATCTGGGAATAGAGTTGACTAAAGTGGTCACAAAGTTGGTTAGAAAGATAAGTAAGTAGTACAGGATGAAAGAAAATAATACTCTTCGAAAATCTCTTCAAACCACGTCAGCGTCGCCTTACCGTACTCAAGTACAGCTTGCGGCTAGCTTCCTAGTTTGCTCTTTGATTTTCATTGAGTATAAGCCAACCACTATAAATCAAAATCCAATCCCAAGTGAGTCTCTCTTTAAATGTCAAAAATGCCAGCATAATTCCATCAATGACAAGGGGTTGAATGGTCTTGGTGTAGATGATTTTTTTCATGCTAAAACCTCTTTTTCCTTAGAGACATTCCCACAAAGAGATGTGTTTGTCGTAAAAGTCTGGATAGTTGTCTCTTAGGTAGTCAGCCGTCATATAATATAAAGTAGAATGGCAAGCAGTGATGATTGGCATAAGAGAGAGAAAACGCTGAGAACTAACGAAGGTTAAAAGGACAAAAAATAGAAAATCAATGGAGAGAATCCCTAAATAGTAGAAGCGAATCTTTTTATTGATTTTAGGATAAATCTCAGCGAATTGATGTTTGAGTCGGACGACCAAGCGAAATAGCAGGAGTCCCTGAGCAAGGAGGAAAATAAAACCAGTGAGCAAGAGCCGGTCGAAAGCTGTCTCGGGTCTAGTGCTAAAAAATGCAAGTAGTAGCAAATCGATGACTGCAATTGCTGTAAAATGGATTCTAAAGA